>NZ_JBFRMK010000010.1:0-8406 GCF_041470405.1 Shewanella sp. 10N.286.45.A1 | reverse complement strand
TCTTTATACTGATTGGTATTACTTTATAAAAGCAAATGCATCGCCGTAAAGGTGAGCTTCTTCAACGCCAATAGAGCGGAACACTTCTCTTGCTGCACCAACCATATCGAAACGGCCTGCAATATAGATGTCATAACCATTTAGGCTAACGAAATCAGCTTTAATCTGTTCAAGCAAGTTTGCTTGTTTGCCGTTCCAGTCAGCAGGTGCCTCTTCGACAACGGGTACAAAGTGTAGCCAAGGGTGAGCATCATGCCACTCACGAGCAATGTCTTGGTAGTACATAGCGTCAGCTGTGCGGCAACCCCAATAAAGGGTCGTTTCAACGGTCTGGCCAAGTGCAATTTGATGCTCAACAATACTCTTAATGTACGAGAAGCCGGTGCCGCCCGCAATTAAAAGACGTGGACGAACGCTGTCATGGCGTAGGTGAGCATCGCCGCCTGGCACTTCAATATCGATTGTACCGTTATTGGCTAAGCAATCTTTAAGACGTTCAACCACTTGCATAGGGTAGCTTTCGCTAACGGCGGCACCAATATGTAGCTCAATAGCTTGGCTATCTGGCGCTGATGCGATAGAAAATGGGCGTTTGTCTTTCTCACCCATGACGACGCAAAGGTATTGTCCAGCCTTAAAATCAAAGGCTACAGTAGGCTTTAAAATAACCTGAAATACCGCATCATTAAACGGTGCGACTTTTTCAATTGTACAGCTAATGGTGTTCATCTTGATTCCTTGATGAGCTTCTCTTTGGAAGCTTATTTAACATATTTTTGCACATTGCTTAGGCAATAGTACGTTATAGGGTTGGCGCGTCATCTATTCCTAGATCGCTCCAGATCTCATCGACTTTTTGTTTAACGGCTTCATCCATAACGATAGGAGTACCCCATTCGCGATCGGTTTCACCTTCCCACTTATTCGTGGCATCCATTCCCATTTTTGAGCCTAACCCAGCAACAGGCGATGCAAAGTCGAGATAGTCAATGGGTGTATTCTCTATCATTACGGTGTCACGCTTTGGATCCATTCTGGTGGTAATGGCCCAGATGACATCGTTCCAATCTCGGCAGTTGACGTCTTCGTCGACGACAACAATAAACTTGGTGTACATAAACTGGCGTAAGAACGACCACGCTCCCATCATCACTCGCTTAGCGTGACCGGGATATTGCTTACGAATCGAAATCACTGCCATACGGTATGAGCAGCCTTCAGGCGGTAGATAGAAATCGATGATCTCTGGGTACTGCTTACGCAGAATTGGCACAAATACTTCGTTGAGTGCCACGCCTAACATCGCTGGCTCATCAGGTGGACGGCCGGTGTAGGTGCTGTGATATATGGCATCTTTACGATGGGTAATATGGGTCACAGTAAATACAGGGAAGGAGTCGGTTTCATTGTAGTAACCAGTATGGTCACCGTAAGGGCCCTCTTCTGCCATCTCTTGCGGGTCTATATAGCCTTCCAAGATGATTTCGCTAGTGGCAGGCACCTCTAAATCACAGCTTATCGCTTTGCATACCTCGGTGCGCTCGCCGCGGAGTAGGCCGGCAAAGGCGTATTCACTCATAGAATCTGGCACTGGCGTTACTGCACCCAATATGGTGACTGGGTCTGCACCTAGAGCGACCACAACAGGGTAGCGTTCACCTGGGTGTTTCTCTTTAAAATCTTTAAAGTCTAGTGCGCCGCCGCGATGGTCGAGCCAGCGCATAATCAGTTTATCTTTACCGAGCAGCTGCTGGCGGTAGATCCCTAAATTCTGACGTTTTTGACGTGGGCCTTTAGTGATGGTGAGTCCCCATGTCACTAATGGTGCAACGTCACCTGGCCAACAATGCTGGATCGGCAGTTTAGTGAGGTCGACCTCTTCTGCCGTTTTTATCACTTCTTGGCATGGAGGGTTGCGCACAGTTTTAGGCGGCATGTTGAGCGCTTGCTTAAACATAGGGATCTTTGAGATCGCATCTTTAAAGCCGCGTGGTGGCTCAGGCTCTTTAAGGAACGCGAGTAGCTCACCGACATCGCGCAGAGCAAGAGGGTCTTCTTTGCCGAGCGCCATAGCAACGCGTTTTGGCGTACCAAATAGATTCGCCAATACCGGCATGTCATTGCCAACAGGATTTTCAAACAACAGTGCAGGGCCTTTTGAACGCAACACGCGGTCGGCTATCTCTGTCATTTCCAAATGAGGGTCGACGGGATGACTAATACGCTTAAGCTCACCATTGCTTTCTAGGTGCTCTATAAAACTGCGCAAATCCTTAAAACTCATAGGGGCATTCTCATCGCTATAAACTGTGATATGGCGCGCACTATAGCATTATTAACGTGGCCGTTAAACGCCTGTTCAGCAATGGAGAGTATGCTGGAAAAACAGCAGCGAATATATCAGCTATTTCCTCGGTAAATCCGCTGTTAAATGAGATTGGCGTTAGGGCTATTTAGGCGTAAAATAAGTCAATGCTTTATGTTTCGCTAATGTAATGTTGGCGTATAGGGGTATCATTATGACTAATTTTGGTTTTCGCTTAGCAACGGCGCTCATACTGCTATTTTCGAGCTCTGCATTGGCGCAGCTGTCTATGCCATCATCACTTTTGGTTGTCAGTAACGTGAGTGTTGGTGTTGGTTGGGGCAGCGGCTGGAATTCGGGGTTCAATGATCCTTGGCGCTGGAATGTCGGTGTGTCTAATGGCTGGTACTCCTACCCTTACAGAGGTCGCTATTATCGTCCTGGTTGGGGATATTATGGCTCTCGTTGGGGCTATGCAGGCAATCGACATCTTTACCCTTATCGATACCAGCAGCCCAGTTATCGCCGCGCTGAACCTAAAGTTGTCGCACCGCCAGAAAGAGTCACAACCAGTGTGAGCTATGCAACTGGCTTAACTCATTTGCCTGAAAATGCCCGAGTTATCCAAAAAGATGGTCACACTGTTTACGAGTGGCAAGGGGTAGAGTATCAATTTGACTGGAACACTAGAACCTACAATAAGGTTGATTGAATTTTTGGCAATTGCTAGTAGCAATGAAGTATAAATAACAGGGAAGAAATAAGAATGAGCTGGATGCAATTTACTATTGAGCTAATTGACAAGTTGGCTTGGCCACTGGTACTGATATTTGCGGTTGTTAGCCTTAAGCGGCCGCTATCTAAACTTATTCCAATGGCGAAGAAGTTAAAGTTTAAAGATTTAGAACTTGAGTTTGGTCAAGAACTTAAGGCGGTAACCCAAGAAGCTGAAGGGATATTTCCTGAGCTTAAAATTGATAAACGAAATGTACTCATCATGTCGGCGAGTCAACTGCCTAATTCAGCGATAATTGAAGCTTGGGAATTGGTTGATTTGGCAGCTGAAAAATTGATTCACTCCCACTGCAGCAATATCAGCTTAGATAAAAATACCCGCTATAAACATATCGAGAATATATTGATCTCCGAGCAACTCATCAGCACTAAACAGGGAAAGCTATTTAGTGAGTTAAGACAACTGCGCAATAAAGTAGCCCATGCAGTTGGCTATGAAGTGGATAAGGCGCAAGCGGTACAATATATCGAACTCTGCTTTAAGCTCATCGATCATCTACATGGCTTGACACCCTCAACACTGCAAGTCTGCCAAGCTTCTGTTAGTGACGTTGTCAGCTAATACTGCCATTACGCTAAAACCCATGCTGATGGCAGTAGGCACCTTAGTTACACGACTGCTCTCCCATGGTTAAAGCCTTTATTGCGTACTGAATTTAGGCTTTAAACTCTTGCTTACCACATTACTGAATAACTTTCATGTTAAGTCGGCCAATATAACGACAAACCCTTGTGTTTCATTAGTTTTTTTCAGCATGATTCGATGAGGAAATGTCGTTGATTATGGTATCTTGAGTTGGTATTATTTTGGTTATTATTACTAATAAATTTTACTAGTCATAACTTAGTTAAGGTCTTTCAGGGATGGTAACCGTAACGAGAAAACTGCAAGCTTTCACTTTAATCGAATTGTTAATCGTGATCGCTATCATGGGTATATTAGCAACCGTAGTGCTGCCGTCTTATCAATCCTACATTCAAGATGGTCGCCGCAGTGAAGCGCAGCGCACTATTATTCAACATGTCGCATTGCTTGAGCGGCAATATACACGCATGGGCGGGTACCCTGATAGCCTAGTGGTTCCTACAAGTGACAGTAAGTACTATTCCTTTAGTTATAGCGTTGCTGATGCCGCAGCTGAATCTAAGGCAAGCAATGATGCGACCACATTCACACTCAAAGCCACACCCAAGTCGGGCACCTCACAAGCTGGTGATCGTTGCGGCACGTTGAGCATTAATCAGCAAGGGGCAAAAACACCTGCTCAAGGATGTTGGTAGATGGGATGCCAAATACCCTTTAAGCCCAAAGGCTTTACTCTGCTTGAGCTACTCACAACATTGGCTATTGTTGCCATCGCAGCCAGCACTGCAGTGCCAGCTATGACTAACCAGATTAAGAATAACCGTTTAGTCAGTAATGCCAATCAACTACAGAGCGTATTCAAGTTTGCCCGCAGCGAAGCGGCTAAGCGTGATTTAGCCATTTTGATGAATGAAGATGCGGGAAGCTGGTTAGTACAGCTGGAAGGTGAAACTTTGCAAGAGTTTCGTGTCAGCCATAATGACATCGCTGTCACTGGGCTTAAAGATATGACCTTATCGCGCTCTGGCGAGGCCGAGGCCAGCAAGATAAAAATCACTGACGGTGACAGAGATACCACCGATTACTGCTTCACCATTTTAACCAGTGGCCAGAGTTATTTAACTAAGAGTGATAGTTGCTCATGAATATACCCAAAGCTATCCGTCAGTCAGGGTTCACCCTTATCGAAGTGCTTATTGCTCTTTTTCTATCGACGATCATCTTACTGGGCCTCGCCGCGGGCGAACTTAAATCTCTGCAATACGCGACCAATAGCTTTAATTACACGCTCTCTTTAGTTCAGGCAAATAATGCGGTTGAAAAAACCTGGTCAAAGCTGTGTGACTTACAAACTGGCAATATTACCTACGATAACGACTTTGTTGCTAGTGTGCAGCCCCAATTTGCAGCTTATACCATGACGCTGACTCCTGCTGCAGGGGCGGGGTTTAATAATGAGTTGGAGGTTGATGTGAGCTGGAATGATGCTCGAATGGTAGACGGACTCGAAAGCCGAATTCGTATTGATGCTATGTACCCACAGGTATGCCCTTAATGTTGACACTAACTCCTACTCTAACAAAGCAAACTGTAAAAGGTTTTTCACTTATTGAGGTGATGGTGGCACTGATCATCAGCACTGCGTTAGTGCTAGGTGTATTTGGCGTTTATTCATCAATCAGTACCACAATACTAACCAGTAAAAGTCTTGAAACAACCCAAGAAGTGGTGCGTTTTAGTGTGCAAGTGTTCAGCCGTAGTTTAAAACAAACCGAAATGGAACCAAGCATAGTGAGTAATGGTAACAGTCTGGTGGTAGAGCAAGTGGCTAATGTGAAGGCATGTGATGGTTCAATCCCAGATAAACCTTATAAAGAGACCTATGTAGTCGTCTCACCGTTACTGCAGTGCACTTTGACCATTGATGGAGCTGTGTCAGATCCTAAAACGATTCTCAGCGGTATTACGGCTATAGAGTTTCAACGTGAAGATGACTTGATGCATATTCTAGTGAGCCCCAGCTTTTTACCTGAAAGTTTTATTGGTGGGCAGGTACTAATAGATATTGCACTGACCCGAATCATTCTCTCTAAAGCATTTTCCTCATAGGGGGCGGGCTATGTATTTATCGCATTCATCTCAACAAGGTATGAGCTTGGTTACTGTGATGCTGCTAAGTTCACTGGCAGGTATTTTAGTCTTAGGTTCCCTGCGCGATAACATTATTCAAGAACGGCTCAGTGGTAATTTTCAAAAGAAAATGAACGCACAGCTAGTCGCTGAAAGAGGTATTTTTGAGACCCACGCAGCTCTGTTGGCATTGCTTCAGGATAATCCAGATGCAACATTGGCTGAGCTGATGGCAGCAGTTGGAGGAGAGGGTTTAGCCACGTCTGGCAATGGTGGCTTGAGCGACATGCGTTATCAGGTTGACCTGTCTAAAGATGCATCAGGAGAACTATTACTTGCGAGCCGAGGGCAGCGATTTGAAGGGGCTTCAGGGCTCAAAGCTCGCTTTGAACTGGTTTCAGGAGGAGGAACCTCGCCGTTTGCTAATGCCATCGTTGGCTGTGAGGGTGTTGACCTATCCGGAAGCGGTAAAATTGACAGCTTCAATTCCAATAATGGCGGGAGTTACGATCCTAGTGCCCCGGGGCAAAATGCCAACGTGACTACAATCGAACCTGACAGTGATATTACTCTTGGAGGCCACTCTCCTATTTATGGTGATGTAGCCGCGACAGGGAGTATTGAGTTGAACGGCTCTTCACCGGTAGAGGGGAATTTACATGCTAATGGTGATATCACCTTGAGTTACAGTGGTGTTGATTACCGAGTGACTGGCAACATATTCACTCGAGGTAATTATCTACATAAAGGAGGCTCGGTAGGTGGTTACGTAAGAGCCAATGGTAATGCAGAGATGAAATGGACGACCTTTATCTCTAACTTAAATAACAGCGAAGCTGACATATTATATGGCGGTACAGGTATTTTTCCTGACGGAACCAACCATAAAGATCAAGCTGGGACCTATTATGGTGATGCGCAATTCAAGGTGATGCCAGATGTTGCTAAAGTCCCTGAAAATGATGGTAGCTCTAGCGATCTGACCGATCCAACTACCAATTGTGATCCTTTAAGCATCGCTCCTCAAATAAGTGCCATTGATGATGGTTCTAGTACACTGGACAGCTTTAACGCTGGTGCAGGGGTAACGTATAAGTTTACTCCAAACGCAGGCCAGGGCAGCGTTGCACAAATGGAACCAGTCAATGCAGAGGTGCTTGGTTTCATTTATCCTGTTTATAAACTTAGTCAGTTCTCGATGAGCTCAAATGCGAAAGTGACTATATCTGGTGGTGATGTGTTTTTGTACGTCGCAGGGAATTTTGCTCTTAGTGGTGCTACAACCATGACAATTGAAGCAGATAGCAGTCTTACGTTATTGATTGAAGGTCGTGTGAGTTTAGGGGCTGGTTCAAATATAGTGACTGAACAACCTGGCTTAACGAGCGAAAGTAAGCGTCCTTCGTTATCTATATATTCATCAAATACTGATGATGAAGGGGTGAGTATTTATGGCGATTCCGAGATCTACGCTGCGGTTTATGCCCCATTTACAGCAGTGAGTGTTGCTGGTAGTGGTGAGCTTTATGGTGCCGTTAGAGCGCAAAAGTTGTCAGTGACAGGTGGTTCCGCTATTCATTTTGATCATGCATTAGCGAATGTCGATCCATCAGGTGGTTTAATCGGGGAGAAAAAACTTAGGCTGGTTGGCTGGGAGTATTAATTCGGTATCACAGAGTTAGGGCTAAGCTTTAAGTGATTCAACTTAGAGTTTGAACGCTAACATTAATAGCGGCGAGACCGTAGCTATCGATACGGCCTCTGTGCTTACCATCTACCAAACAACTTCGGTTATGGCATTCTCTGTTTCACCAATAATCGTTTTAACCACATTATTGTCAGCATCTAGCAAGATAAGCCTAGGTATACCAGTATTGGCAAATTGATTGTAGATGCTTCTGTCTGCATCAGCGACAAGTGCAAAGTTTAGCTCGTACTCTTTAGCAAATTTATCTAATGCTGGTTTATTTTCTTCTCTGCCAATCCCAATAATATCGACGTTAGGACTCAAATACAGATCTGATGCAGTGAGGTGTTTCATGGTGCGCTGTGAATCATGACACCAAGTGGCGAATAAGATCAGTAATTTGTTATTTCTTGATTTGCTTAGATCGATACTGTTCCCCTGAGTATCAATAAATTGAGTAACAGGCGCTTTATCCCCCGGCTTTACATAGGTGAGGTATTCAGGCTTATCTTGGTCGGTACCGTGGCCTGCATTCGTTGCACAGCCGGAAGTGATTAATAAAAGTAAGCTACTGAAGATAAGTGTTAAAGCTCTCATAGGGCATCCATGTGTTTGTAAGTCGACCTAAAGTAACAAAGCTTAGGGGGATTGTATAATGGCAAGTTTATCTTTAGACGAGCTCAGCGAAAGAGGCTAAAACAGACAAAGACTCTCCTGTGACAGTCTTTGTCAAAAAGAGACTAGGGGCAGTTGATCTTTCACGGTTGTTTTTGCCGCAGTTTATTGGCTATTTTGACAAGGCGGAGGCTATGCCGTTTAGTTATTCTCCACAAATAGTCTACAACACAGTAAAAATAGCCAAGAAACGCGGCCCTTTGGGTTCGATTCAATGCTTCTATTCTT
>NZ_JBFRMK010000009.1:0-1084 GCF_041470405.1 Shewanella sp. 10N.286.45.A1 | reverse complement strand
GAATAAATTTATAAGGGAACAACCATTATGTCATTACTCACTTTGAATTAGCCTGCCTTGAATTAGCGTGCCAAAAACGCTCTGAGTAGATCAACTTCTTATACTGATTGGTATTACTCGATAGCGTTAGGAATTTCAGGCAAAAAAAGCCAGAATAAAATTCTGGCTATAAAGAGTGTGTGTGAGCAATGTCGTGCAAAGGGGCTGTTAATATTTCACGGTTGTTTTTGCCGCGGTTTCTTGGCTATTTAGACAAGGCGAAGGCTATGCGGTTTAGTATTCTCCACAAATAGCCTGCAACGCAGTATAAATAGTCAAGAAACGCGGCCCTTCGGGGTCGATTCAATGTTTATATTACTGCGTTATGAGCTTTTCACTTAGCTAGCTAAGCTTCATCACTCAAGCCTTGTACTAAAACCATTATTCCTTACGGTAAAGAACCGAACAAAAACGAAGCTCGAAATATCAACAGCCCCTAATCCAGTTGCAATAAATTAATGCTAAATAGCAGTTACCTAGTGCTCTTGGTAAAAAACTCAAACTTTCAGGAGATGAGATGCCTTTAAGTTTTGATGAGTTCTGGAACGCATGTAAATAATAATCATTATCATTTGGTTGTACAAGCTTTTATTTAAAGAATGCTAAAATTAGTTGACTAAAACAGTTGGTTATATTTTTTATCTATTTAATACAGTTGCTTACCTTGAGGTTGACTCTTGTTCTACTATTTTTATTTCAGTCAATTTCAAGCAAAAAAAAGCCAGAATAATATTCTGGCTATAAAGAGTGTGTGTGAGCAATGTCGTGCTAAACCAATCGCAATAAATTAATGCTAAATAAGCAGTTACCTAGTGTTCTTGGTAAAAAACTCAAACTTTCAGGAGATGAGATGCCTTTAAGTTTTGATGAGTTCTGGAACGCATGTAAATAGTAATCATTATCATTTGGTTGTGCAAGCTTTATTTAAATAATTCTGTAATTAGTTGACTAAAATGGTGTGTTATTGAGGTAATTCATTTATTTACAGATACTTAGTTGGAGTTGTTTTTTGCGGTAACGAGAGTAATACCAATCAGTATAAAGA
>NZ_JBFRMK010000008.1:0-20025 GCF_041470405.1 Shewanella sp. 10N.286.45.A1 | reverse complement strand
TGCGCTCAAGCAGGGCTTCAGCGCTGTTTTCACCTGATATCAATTCAGGGTTAGCGGTGCGCCAATCAGCGGTTAGTTCGCCTCTGAAGGCTTTAGCGAGTATCGACTGGGTGAGGTTGTTAACACGTAGCTGTGCTTCATTAACCTGAGCCTCAACTTTATCAGCAAAGGTAAACAGCTCTTCGACACGACGGACGATTTCGGTTTGTTCAACTTCAGGAGGAAGTCCTATAGGCAAACTATTTAGTGCAGCTTGAGTTAACTTGGCACGCCCTGTAGTACCTGATAACCATGGAATGACTTTGTAATACATTAGCGAGTAGCATAAATAATCATTTGCAACTTTCGTAGGTGCTTTCAATACGTGAGCATGATTATTAACCCAACACTTACCACTGTATCGATATGCTATTGGTTTTACTCGGCCATAAAATGTTTCATCTTCAGTTACCATGACCAATTCATCATCAAATATATACTCATCAACCTTATCTACTTCACCGTTTGCTCCGAAATAAGGGTAAAGGCCTTTTGCTGATTCTCTTTGTTCTTTTTTTACTGGGATTCTCATGCTATCAAGACATTCAGCGAACTCTGAAACGCTCACTAATTCCCATTCAGGAGCAATATTGACTTGTTCTGTTTCTGTGTCAGGCGCTATAGGCTCTTTAAACTTTCGGGGGCGCTTAATTGTGCCGTTAGAAACCAAATCTTGTTGTAGTTGCTCAAAATTATTTATACGTTCAGATAGCCAACGTACCTTCAAATTTTTCGAGCTTTCTATAATCTGGTTCTCACCACGCCACTCCTCCGTCAATTTGCCACTGACTGCGGCAGCGAGGACGGATTGGCGGAATGATTTTAAGATGGCGGGGATGGCATCGAGGCGGGCTTTGGTGCTTTCCACCTGCGCCAGCAGCTCATCCAGCTTGTCGGCAATGACTTTTTGTTCGGCTAGTGGGGGTAAACGAAATGGTGCTGCATTACCATCTTTAGTTCCAAGCCTAGGCATGTTGACACCGTAACTGACATCATCAACATAATGTAAAAACTTAGAACCTTTTAACCAGTAAAAAAGGTAGTTGTTAGAACAGTAAGGCTCCGAATCAATGGGGATAATTTCCGTAGTACAGACACCGTCATCTTCTGCAATTAGCACCTTATTTAAATATGGACGCAGTTTGCCATAGAGTACATCACCTTTTTTAAAGGCATTCTTTGTACTTTTAAAAGGACGCTCAGAAGCATTAACTTTTTTAAGAAGCTTAGATGAATTCTTTTCGATGTCTTCCAATTCAAGAATCCAAGTTTCAGACTCTACATCGTCCAGCGTTTTCTTAGTTGCTTTACCATAATCAACAATTTGACCTAGCTGCGTATCAAGCCATCCATCAGGCAATAAACCAAATTCACTCATCCCTTCACCCCTGATTTCTTTTCAGAGCCTAACGACTTAACTAAAGCTTCAAGATCCGCCAAAGCCCCTTTAAGCTCAGTCATGGCTTCACCCGCTAGCTCTTCTGGTGTACCTAGATCAGCAGCATCGACACTATCGGCATCTTTGACCCATGAGATGTCCAGTGAGTCACCTTTAGTCTCGCTGATATATTTACGGCTAAAGCATTTCCAACGAGAAGTATCTTTATTGCCATTTTGTGTATCTGAAACAAAGCTCCACTCGCCCTCTTTTCGCTCTGCTAATACTATGTTATACACAGCCTCAAATGGGGTTAAATGCTGCGATCCGAATGGGGTACGTTTACCAAAGCTGGGCATGTTGGTACGTAAGTCATAAACCCAAGTGTTAGCGGTGCAGTTTTCTTCTTGGTGTTTGTCGGCTTCTGAGCCTTTAGTAAAAAACAGCACATTGGTCTTAACACCTGCGGCGTAGAAGATACCTGTCGGTAAACGCAAAATAGTATGCAGGTTGCATTTGTTCATTAAATCGCGACGGATATCGGTACCGACGCCCGCTTCAAACAACACGTTATCTGGCAATACCACGGCGGCGCGGCCACCAGCTTTTAAGTTACGGTAGATGTGCTGCAAGAACGCTAGCTGTTTATTGCTGGTGGGATAAGTTAAATCGTCACGAGTAATAGAGGCATCACCACCCTTGCTGGTACCAAAAGGCGGGTTAGCCAAGATAATATCGGCTTTTGGTAGTGCAGCACCGACTTGGCCTAGCGCGTTACCTAGATGCACTACGCCTTCTTCATCGCCTTCCATGCCATGTAATAAGCAGTTCATTAAGGCTAAGCGGCGAGTAGATGGCACTAACTCGACACCAACAAAGGCGTTGTTCTTTTGAAACTCGACCTGCTTAGCGTCTAAGTCAAAGTGATCATCGGTTTGCGCTTTAATGTAGCTGTCGGCTGCAATCAAAAAGCCTGCGGTACCTGCGGCAGGATCTTGAATGACTTCGCCTGCTTGTGGGTTAATAGCCCGTACCATTGAGTCAATTAACGCACGCGGGGTAAAGTATTGGCCTGCACCTGATTTAGTCTCGTTAGCGTTCTTTTCTAGTAGGCCTTCGTACAAGTCGCCTAGACCATCTTTTTGGGCACTAAACCAGTCTATTGAATCTAATGACTTAATTAATTGCTTTAAATGGCGTGGCTCACGCAGGCGTGTTTGCGCATCTGCATAAATGGCGAGTATCAATGGGTCGGCGTGGAGGGTGTTACCGTCGCTGTCTTTACCTGTCGATAAGGTCAGTAACATACGCTTATAGTCATCAAGCAGGTTTAAGCCGTCTTTGTCGCTTAAGTCTGTCCAGCAGCAGCCTGTTGGTAAGGTGTGCTTATTGAGTAAGCCCGCTTCACTGTTTTCATGGACCATTTTAATGAATAGCAGCAAGACTAGCTCGGTTACGTAGTCAGAATAGTTAATGCCATCGTCACGCAGTACGTCACAGAGGTTCCACAGTTTTTGTACAATGTCGTTGTTGTTCATTTAGATTCTCAATTGTTTAATTTCGGCTAATGATTGCTGCAGGTTAATTTGCTGCACTCTTTACATAAATTGGTTTAATTACTTACCCGTTAATTACTGGCATCAAAGTACGGGCTAAACTGATTGCTATCTTGGGTCATTAGGGTGACAAATTTAGGGTGAACAAATAGCTTCTCTTTGCCCGATTGCACCTCTTCAAGCACACCAATATCACAGAGCTGCTTTAAGTAGACTGAAGCGGTTTGACGTTTTGCTAAGCCACTTTCGACTAGGTTTTGAATGCGGCAGTATGGCTGCTCGAAAATCACTTGGACTAGCTCATGGCTGTAGATTTTAGGTAACTGCTGACGTACATGCTCTGTGGTGTGCTCGATAAGCTCACGGGCTGCAGCTATCTTATGGGTGGTCCACTTAGCGGTTTGCTCTACAGCATTAAGGATAAAGATGATCCAGGGCTGCCACTCTTGCTTAGTAGTCACGTTTAGCAGCAAGCGATAGTAATCTTGCTTATTCGCTACTATGTATCGGCTTAGATACAGGATAGGCGCACTAAGCAGTTGCTGGTCAATTAGGTAAAGAATATTGAGCACGCGCCCTGTTCGGCCATTACCATCAATAAATGGATGTATTGCTTCAAACTGGTAATGGGCCATGGCCATTTTTATCAGTGGGTCAACATCATCTTGATTGTGTAAAAAGGCTTCCCAGTTGCTTAGTAAGTCACGAATAACGTTCTCGCCTGCTGGTGGCGTATAGATAACTTGCCCCGTAGCCTGATTGGTTAAGCTAGTTCCAGGCACTTTGCGTATATCCATCTGAGCCGATTTAATGGTGCTGCAGATCTCTAGCGCAGTGGTGACACATAAAGGCCTGCTGGTCAGTTCGGTAAAGCCTTGGTAAAGGGCAGTACGGTAGCGAAGCGCCTCTTTAGTCATGGGGTCGGCTTGACTATCCTCGTTCGCGTACTGAAACAGTTTGTCAGTCGTGGTGACAATGTTTTCAATCTCACTACTGCCTTGTGCTTCAAGTAGTGGTAGTACATTAATCAGTAACCCTTGGTTTGGTAATAGCTCACCTGCTTGCTTTAACTCAGCAAGGGCGGCGCGGGCTGGAATACAGGCTTTAAGTATGGGTAAGGTTTCGGCTAACTCCCCAAGGTCGCTCTCTAGCGGTAGTGGGGGTAAATGGTTGTATGCTTGTTCAGCTTGCCATTTCATGTTTAAAAAACCTTCATTTATCGACATAAATAGATATTACAATGAGCTTATGTCGATTCAATCGACATGTAAAGCAAACATGTTTATAAAATCTGATTAAATCGACATGTGTTACGTATTTTGAGTTGTTATGTCGATTGCATCAACATCAATAGCAACATGTATAGAAAACAGCGATATCTATACAGGTTAGATTTATACGTATAGAAAATGCGAATATTTATACATATCTCTGTGCCACACCCTCAAATTAAGTGCTAACCGACCTGCCAAAGGTATTCGTTGAGCTCATTGATAATTGTATCGAGCTGATCATCAAGTACGCTGTTAAATCGCTTAGCACCGCCTTGGTCTGCAAAACGTTGGTTTACAAATGCCTTATCTATCACAGCCTCATGCACTAATTGCTTTGCTAAGCGCTCAAGCCACTTACGTTGGTTTGGGTTCCACTCATGTTCGCTGTAAATGCGTTGCATGGCTTTATTGACCCGTTGTTCAAAGGGAATTAATGCTTCATCTAATGCGGCTTGGCGGATATAACCGATAATACTGGCAGCAATGTCTTGGTTGGTATTTTTACGCCATGCGCTTTGTAAATGTGTCTCGCTATAGCCTGCTTCATCAAGTAACAGCTTAACTTCTTTAAGTTGTTCACGGGTTAAGTCTTTAGGGCGATTAACCACCACAGATAAGGCGGCTGATTGGTTGATGTTTTTCTTAATAAAGTGATTGAAGCTTTCAAGATAATCAGCGGGCTTTTCGTGTACGCCATAGTTTTGCTGACGACTTATTAGTTCATCGTTACCGCCATAGATAATTGGCATAGCGTCACTGCCAACTAAATAACGCACCTCGGCTAACTGATTGATTAAGCATTTATGTTGTTTAAAAAATTGCGATGCCTCTTTAGGCCCAATTTGATGTAAGTGCTGGTGGAGCTTATCTGGAGCGACGCCCCATATACCCTCAAGTTGATCGAGCTTGGCTTTGAGTTCAGGTTTATTCTCTGCCCTTTTTACAGCTTTACGCATGACGCGCATGACTTTTTGGCCAAGCTGATTAAGTACATCATCAGCATGGCTTGTCCCCTCTTGCTCACCTGGTGCGTCTAGTGCTTGTGTTAATTGGTTATCATCACTTAACTCATCCACCAGCTGTTCAAGGGTGATTTTTGGGTCTTTCACTATCGGCTTCATGGTATTGACGGCTTCAAGTGCAGTATAGATATCAACAGGGTCATAAATCTTAAATGCGGTTTTGCCGATATCATCGCAACGACGAGTCGCACGCCCCATCATTTGTTCGTACAAAATGCGCGACTTAACGCGGCGTAAAAACACTAAATGACAAATCTTAGGGACATCGATACCCGTTGATAGTAGGTCAACGGTAATGGCGATATTAGGGTATCGTTCATTTTTATACTGACGAATAAGCTGGCTTACCTTGTCACTTTGACCTGTTATTTTAGCCACTGCAGCTTGATTGTAATCATCACCATATATACCAATGAATGCTTTATCTAATAGGCGTTTTACCATGTCAGCATGAACATCTGTGGCACAGAAAATCAAAGTTTTCTCATCGCCTAATGGATCTAATTCTTTGGTTAACTCTTGGCAAATAACCTCATTAAATGACTCGGTAATCACCCGCTTATTAAATGATTCAACTTCGAACGTTAACTCATCTTCTAAATCGGCTGTTTCGATTTCACCTGTTTGCGTATTAATAGCACTGATGGTTTCGCCTTTTTCGAACTTGATGCCATTTTTGTTTAATAAGGTTTCATATCGAATAGGTGGTTCATGGTCGATAAGCCAATCATCAGCCACCGCTTCACGATAACTGTAGGTGTATACGGGCTTACCAAAAATCTCACTGGTATGTTTGGCGGGAGTTGCTGTTAAACCGATACGCACCGCATCAAAATAATCGAGCACACGACGGTAACTAGACAAGTATTGGCTAGCGTCACGTGTGGCCAATTCACCTTCTGTCATTTGCTGATCTAGCGCATAGCCTCGATGGGCTTCATCAACAATAATACAGTCAAATTCATCAAGTGGCGGCGGTGTATCAGACATAAAGATGCGCTTTACCATGGCTTGCACAGTCGCTACTTGAATACGGGTTTCGGCTTCACTGGCCATATCGCCTAATTCGGCAATATTATAGATAGACGACAGCACTTTATTTTGTTCAAGCTTGGCTTCGTCAAATGAGTCACAAGCCTGTTCACCTAATGCGGTTCTATCAACGAGAAATAAAATACGTCTAAATCGTTCAGCTTTTAAAAATCGGTACATTAAGCCGATAATGGTACGGGTTTTACCTGTGCCCGTTGCCATAGCTAGCAGGCATTGGGTGTTATCTTGCTCTAAAGCTGATTCGACTGCTGTAATAGCTTTTTGCTGATAATCACGTAAGCCAAGGTAATCAAAACCTTCTTGTTGAAGTAATTTTTCTGCGTCTTCACGGCTACGTTTTAACTTATCTAGTAAGCCATCTGGCGAATGAAACTGCTGCAATGCCTTTTTAGTATTGCTGGGCTTGCGCGTATCTCGAAACCAAGTACCCGATAATTCAGCCAGTTGCTTGTTATACGGCCTGCCGTTACATGAATACACAAAGGGAATATGGTAATGGCCTTCATCTTCATCAGGCCATGCAATGGTTCGCCCTTCTAACTCCCATGCCCCTTGTTGAGGTAACGACAGTTTATAGCCTTTAGAGTAGCGCTCAGCTTGAGTTATTTTACCTGCGACATTGGTGTTCTCTTTTTTTGCTTCAACCACTGCGACAGGGGTTAAGCCACAAAACAATACATAATCAGCTCGTCCTTTTTGACCTTGATGTAATGTTGGCCATTCAGCAATAGCGAGATTTTTACCTTTTTCAGGCCGCGTACCCTTACCGTAATCTAATCTTTGCGTATCAGCAGTCCACTTTGCCTCGTTGAGTTGCTGGTCAATGAGCACTCGCGTTAACTCTTCGCTCAACTCAATTTGAATGCCCGCGTTACTCGCTTGCTTACTTAAGGTTGACCTATTTTTACTGGCTGCTTTACTGTCGGTTTGCGCTTGCTGTGCTAGTTCAGCTTGAAGCGCTTTAATGCGTGACTCAAACTGACTTTTTTGTTGTTCTAGTGCAGCTTCATGCTCAATGGCTTGCTTTGATAGTGCGCGGGCTTCTGCATCCATTTGTTCAGCAAGGACTGCATACTCTTCTTTTTCACGGGCGATTAATTCGGTTAGCTGTTTATTATCCGTTAACTGCTGGTGGTTATCGTTTAATTCGCTACGTAGCTGTTCAATTTGAGTTTGTAAATCTTGTAATTCTTTACTGGGATCTTGAGGCGGGACAAACGGGCCAGCTTTAAATGATGACTTAAGATTGCCAAAGGCATGGTGAAACCATATTGCTAAACTGCGAGCTAGCTTTAATCCTTCTAACGCTTCTTTATGTTGGGTTCTAAACTGATGAGTCGCTTTATTACCTTCGATTCTTAAAGAATGAAATAGCTGGCGGACTACGGGTTCTAAATTAAGGTCGCGGTGAATTTTATAAAGCAGATCGGCTTGGGTCGTTTTATCATCAAACTCAATACCACATCTAGCGGCAATATCTTGAGCCATTGCTTCACCTAACTGACGAAGCTTTATCAATGTCGTATTCGGATCGCTAGTAAAAGCACGCTCAGCACTGCTGGCTAAGTCAATGAATATGGGATCATATGATTCGAGAAAGCTAAAATTTACTGATTTTATTTCTGAGCTTTGACTCTGTTTATCCGATGCCATCATTCCCTCGCAGCGCTGCAATCATTTTTACTGAATTGAATATAATCATACTCTGTAAAAATTGAAGAATCACCAAATTGTTATTACAGATGTGCATACAGATCAGAAAGATACAATTAAATTGATAACAAGACATTTAGACACTGATATACAACCATCTTGTTAGTAAGTTCAACTCAAAAACTAATATATGACCCCTTCCATTTCCTTTTCATATGCCGCTTGCTCTCGCTCCTGTTCAGTAGTCAGTGGCACGTCATCAGCTAACTTGGCCGCTTCAAATTCAGGCGATAAAAATACTTGATATCCAAGCTCCTTTAACAAAGACACCATTCTTGTTGGTGAAGTGATAAGTTCACCATCATCTGAATCATAAGCTATGTAACCATACATGTGTTTGCCATCACATATGACTTTTAAAGAACTCAGAATGCTACTTGGCGATGTTGACACCGCACATGGGGCACTTAACCTCTTATCAAACGAGCGCCTATTTTCAATCGACTCTAAAGTCACTTCAAATTCATCAACATTACCAACGGCTAACATTGAAACCTTAACTGCTGACATAATCACTCCTAATTATTAATTTGAGTTTTTAATAGTTCGATTTCACTGTCTATTAAGCCAGTGACATTCAACCATTTATCAAGTGCTATCGTCTTTTCATCTATATACTGACTGCGGTTGTAGATCCCTGCTACGCCGCTAATAGAATGACCTAATAGATGCTCAACAATATGTGGCGCGACGCCTATATCACTAAGCCGAGTTGCCAATGTTCTTCTAAAGTCATGAAACGTCCACTTATCTTCATGTCCAAGCTTTTTCCAAATGGAGCCACCATATGCGCTAACAGCTTCAGAGTTCTTTAATTCACCCAACACATACCCTGACTTCTGATGTTTAGCTTTTAGCCTTTTAAGCCATGGATACATGCTTTTAGGTATTGGACGTATAATCAACTCTGCAGTCTTACTATTGGCTTTAGGTACGGTCCATAACCCTTTTTCAAAGTCCCATTCTTTCCAGGTTGATAAGCGAATCTCTTGGGTTCGCGCACCGAATACAATCAGTAACCAAATTAGATTGCTATAGTAATTTTTAAACGCTGCTGTTTTCACGTTATCAATAACATCTTGTAATTCGACCTCATTAAGCACCCTATCTCGCTTATTTTGCTTCTTACCAACGTCTGTTGTCGTTAAGTCATCAATAACGTAGCTGGTGGCATACTCTCTTTTTCTACAAAATAACAATGCTTGCTTTGCCCCTTGCAAGACTTGACCTGCTGCGACTGGGGCTCCCTTTCGTTCATTAGGGATACCCTTCTTAATTCGGTCAAAACATTCCAACCATTGCGGTTTAGTGGTTTTCTCTAAAGGATACTTTCCAATATAGGGGTATAAATGGCGTTCAAATTGGGCTTTTGTCTTATCAACGTTTTTTCGATGCTCTAAGGCATATTCCACCAGCCAATATTCAAGCGCATCTTTAACTGTGACCGCTTCTTTACGTTTCACTTTGACAAGTGATAACTGAATAACAGGATCTTCGCCGTTATCTAACCATTCTCGACACTGATCTCGTTTAGCTCTAGCTTGTTTAATTGAAGTTTCAGGGTATTTACCCAAACTAGCCCACTTAGGGTTAGTCTCCCGACCACCAAGTCGGTATCTAAAAACCCAGCCAATTACGCCTGTTTTTGATATACGAACAGATAGCCCATCACCATCTGCAATGACAGCTTTCCCCACATAAGGTTTGCCCACAATCTTACGCAAGAATGTGTCGGATAACTTATTAATAGCCGCCATATCAATCCTAGTTTGCTACACACCGTGCTACACACCGTTTGCTTGACGAAGAAAAACACATACAAACAGCCCCGAACAACATTATCCGTAACCACATGATAATTAGCAACTTAAAAGATAAAACCCGAACAACATCGAACGCACAAAAACACAAAAAGCACCAAACCAGAAAATACGGCATGAACTAAGAAGCGATTCTTAATTCGTTGTATTAAAAAAGGCTAATCAGTAATGATTAGCCTTTTTTGTTATTAACTTTTTTACATCAGCAACTTAAATTAGGTCAAAATAATCACTCAAACATCCTTCTTTTTGGCCGTTTTACACATAGCTACAATCTCGTTCATTCAAAGCGTAAATTGCCTCTAGCTCACTCATCCAACTAGTTAGCAATCTGTTGAGACGGTTTTACCAACTTGTTACAATCCCTTGCTAATTAACTGATTTATTTACAAAACAACTTTAGCGTTCACTTAATTAATATTCAAACCTTTTTAGGCAGCGCACACTATTCCGCCAATAACATTTGTTATGGCATAACAACAAATAATAAAGCACTCAGAGCCAAGTAATTATCTAGAACCAAGGCGCTCGGCGATATTATCACCACAATCAAGGAATGTTATGAAACATTGGATTGGAGCAGCAAGCTTATCGATATTCTTATCAGCTTGTGGCGGGAGCAGCGACAGCACTCCCGACATAGATGAAACACCAATAGACAAAGAGCCTGTATCTGCAGTATTTGTAAATAGTTTTGCAGTAACCAGCAGTAATAGTTGTGATGCAGCAGGAACCCAGATTAATTTAGGTTTCGATATTAACGGCAACGCTAATCTTGATGATGATGAAATAACCTCAACAGAATATATTTGTAACGGCTCAGATGGCCTAACAGTTCTTTTAGAAACTGAAAACCTAAATATTGGATCTGCATGTGCTAATGGTGGTATCGCCATATACACAGGTATGGATACAGATAAAGATGGCCTATTAGCATCGAATGAGCGGAGCCAAACTCGTTATGTATGTAATGGTACTGACGGTACTGATGGTACTGATGGTACTGATGGTACTGACGGTAGTGATGGGTTTAATAGCTTAATCAATGTCACTATAGAACCTGCTGGTAGTCAATGTCCCGCTGGCGGCCAAAAGCTTGATATGGGCTTAGATACCAATAATAACTTATCTTTAAGCGCAGATGAAATTACATTAACGACTTATATTTGCCACGGTTCTGACGGTTCTGACGGTTCTGACGGTTCTGATGGTTCTGATGGTTCTGATAGTTTAATTGATATTACAACTGAACCCGTTGGAGCAAACTGTACTGCCGGCGGCATGCGTATAGATACGGGTCTTGATAGCAACCTAAGTGGCGTTTTAGACAGTGGCGAAATTACTGCAACAGAGTTTATCTGTAATAGCATCGATGGCTCTGACGGTTTCAATAGTTTAATCAAGATTACGACAGAAGTCGCAGGGGCAAACTGTGTCGCAGGAGGTAAGCGTATCGATAGTGGTTTAGATACGAACCGAAGTGGTGTACTCGATAATAACGAAATATCAGTGACTGAATACGTTTGTAACGGCGAAGATTTTGATTCAGGTAACAATGATTTCGATGCCCCTACAGCAACCATAACCTTCCCGATAAATAACAGTTTAACAACTGAAAGCAGTTATACCATTCGTGGAACGAGTACTGATGTAAGTCGCATTGATTCTGTGTCAGTTAATGGCGTAGATGCCAGCAGCGATGATGATTACGCAACTTGGACTGCAAGTATTCCATTAAGCCACCTAGACAATACCATCACAGTAGCTGTTGAGGATGAATGGGGGAACGAAAATACCAACGCAGCTTCAATCAACTTAAAAAATGTTGGCCCAATAATTAGTTATGTCAATGATATGAAAGTGGAAGAAAGCGGTGATGAAATCTTCTTAGTTGATTCATCTAATGACAGCGTTTATGTCGTTTCAAAAACTGATGGTTCGGTCAAAATCATTGCTGATGATAATCTTGGTGAAGACTTTATTGAATTTACTGTTCCACAAGCTTTAGTGATTGATAGAGCGCGAGATCGATTATTAATATCTGACACTCTTGAAAATCATATCGTGGCGGTAAGTTTAACGACAGGGGCAAAAACAATATTTTCAAATGATGTCATTCCAAATACAGACTACCCTGTAAGTGATAATAGCATTATTGAAATGGCGATAGATGCGGACAATAATCGTCTATTTGCATTACAGTATGACGGTTCTGGCAATGATGACCGAATTTTAAGTATCGACTTGTCCACTGGCGCACGTACTTTATTTTCAGGTCAAGGTGTGCCTGATAATGATAATATTTTCGCCAGACCCTATGCAATGACAATCGATCACGATAATAACAAACTGTGGGTCATGGATTTATATTCAGGTTTGTATTCTGTATCAATGACGGACGGCACCCGCGCTGACGACTTGTATACCTATGACTTTACTTCAGCAGGATCAATAACTTACGACCCAACCAATAATCGTATACTTTCCAGTAAAGGCAGAAAATCAGTTACCACCATTGATGTCGTATCAAGTGCGTTTGCGACACTTTCTGATGACTCAACACCTGACGGCGAACTCATTCTCAAAGAAATCAGTTCTATTCGATGGGATGATGACAAACATGTTGCCTATACATGGGATGATGATCGAGAGATTATCACTCAAATTAATGGCACTGACGGCAGCCGCAGCCCTTTAACACATGGTTATACTGGCGATACTGATATTGTTTTTAGTTCGGTCACTAAAATGATTGAAAGTGCTGATGGGAGTACAATTTACGTAACAGATGACAACCATGAGGAAATATTTAAAGTCGATGTAGCTACCGGTACTAAATCACTATTAACTAGCTCAACCTACCCTGATGCTAGTAACCCAATTATTGAAGTCCATTTTGCAGTTTTGGACGAAAATAATAACCGTTTGTTAGTCATGGGAGACGAATTCAAACTCACCGCTGTAGATATCACCACCGGAGTAAGAACACTAATTGATGCGAATGTGGGCAGCGATATAGGTGAAGACGTTTACGCTGCAGGATTAGAGTTTGACGCAGTCAATAACCGCTTATTTATACTGGATGATGACGAATCCCACGTTTACCAGTATGAACTTGATACTAATACGATTTCCATATTCATGCAGCACGATGACAATGGTTTTGAATATCCATTTAATTCAACACTTGATACCGTCAACGATGCGTTAATCATCGCTGATGAAAACCGTATTTTAATCAAACCATTGGATGGTTCTGCTTTTACTGTTCTTTCAGATAACGCAGGTATACCTAACGCTGATAATCCAACAGATAATGAAATTCATGCGATGACGTTTGACAGTGAAAACAATAGAATTCTGGTTGTAGATGCAGACCAACAATTATTTTCTATTGATCGCACTAGTGGTGTACGTAGCCTTTTAGGGGATCTGGATTATTTTAATAAAGGTGATTTAAATAAAGGCGTCGCAATAAGAGAAATGATTAAAACCTCATCAGGACAAATACTGCTCTTTGACTATGACTCGAAATCTATCTTGTCATTAGATATCGATTCGCTAGATCACGTTATTGTAGCAAGGTAATAACGGCTAGATCTTAATCTAATTAACAACTAAAAACCGTAAGGCATAAGCATTACGGTTTTTTATTTTATGGTTTTAATTTCCTTCATACTCTATACCGCTTCATTATTAGATTCTCAATCACCCAATACAAACCTGTTAGCGATAAAATCAGCATCATCAAGCCAAATAACCAACTAAAGGGGTTGTTGAAACTGCCTTGATGTAAGTAATCCATAAAGTGCAGTTTAAACATAAAGTCAGCAACCTGTGTTTGCTGATTCTTGTGGCCAATAAGCTGACCATTAACGGCATTAATATAGATCCGAGTTTCTAGCTCATCCGCCATATTAACTTGCCACATCGGATTACACTGTTTAGGCCACTCAGTGTGAGCCTTTTCAAGCTTATTGATGCTAATAAACTCTCCAGGCCCCATATAACTGTTTAATGCTAATTGAGTAGCAATATGCCGATCGATAACAAAGGGCTTACCGCTATAGGCATGGCGTAACGATTGCTGCTGGCATTGGTGTTGATAGCGTTGAACTTGGTTATCAAGCATGTAAACGGGCTGCCCAGCAATCATCTGTAATGTAAGCTGCTCAACAGTGTTGTTTGGAGATAAGGCTAATACTTCTTCAGCACTAAGCAGGCGCTCAGGATCAATTTTAAGCGCTTTTGGCTCGATATGATGACTATGGTTGTAAACCATACCTTTTAGCTCATCATGGGGTGTTAGGTTGAAGTATACGCCTGTGATTAACCATATCAGTAGCTGCAGACTCACAATTACGCCGAGCCAGTAATGTAGCACTCTAATCCAACGTCTAACGGACTTAGTCTGCATTACAGGTATCTCCGTCTGCGCTGCCAGACTAAAAGTAGTCCTGCGGCAACAGCTATGATGGAGATAAGCGCTGTTGTTAACAGTAACTTATTATCAATAGCCTCACCATCATCGTAATCCATAATGTGCCATTTCCAGAACAGATCGAACAGCCTCCAATAATCGTGCCTGCGGGTAACAACCTCGCCACCCTTGGCTGATATATACAAGGTACTGCTGACACTATCATCAAACTCAATTTTCCAAACAGGCAGGTGCCGCTTGGCAAGTTCGCTAGGTGGATCCTCGCTGATGAATGTTATCTGCAGTAGCTTGGCAGCCGGTGAAATTGACTGTTGATGCTGCAATCGCCGTGCTATCGCAATAGCTTGCTGCTTACTCAACAAGTCAACTAGCTTGCCATTGCTAGCATCAATTAACAGTGTTTCACCCTTTAGCTTGAGTTGATAATAGCTTCGCTGGCTCAGGACTTTAAGGCTAATAGCTTCAGCCTCAGGGTAACGCTGATAAACCTCTTTAATCGAATAACCGAGCACGCCTGCAGCCAAATAATCAACTTCAGCAGCCTTGATATGATCACTTCGAATATAACCAAGATCCATGAGGACGAAATAGCTACCCGTTAGCGCCCAAATCGAGATAGGTATTGCTAGAAGTAGCATCAGCCAACGATGTAGTTGATGGGCAGACAACTTAATTTTAAATGAACGCAATGTAATAACAGTCCCTATTTACATCTCGGATTATTCGCTAAGCTAATCAATATGGTAGCTGTTTTATAACGACCAGCTGAACGCAAAGTAGTATCGACGTCCCATCAGGTCATAGGTCATGGTATTGGTATTGCCATCGGTATAACTCTGGTGATATGGCGCCGCTTTATCAAACAGATTATCAACTCCTCCCGTTAAGGCAATAGCATCATTAAGTTGGTAGCGTACTTGGAGGTTATGGTATGCCACCGCATCTACGCTGTCGCCAATATCCCCCTGATTTGCATATTGATCATCCGCGGCTCCAATATACTGAATGTTGTAGCTATAGCGCCACTTTGCCTCACTAACGTCAAAGTATAAGTTTGAGCGCCACTTGGTGTAACTGCCGTCATAGCCTATGGTTCCAGCACGAGACTCTACAGGAGCTCCAGCATAAGTCTGAATGTCATACTGGTCTAAATAGCTCACCTCCCATGTCGTATTCGTTGTAAAACGCCCCAAGTCTTTTTGATAAAATAGCGCCATATCAACACCAGACACCTGCTCATTGGCCGCATTACCCAGTTGAGTTTGTAAGTACGAGATCTCTCCCGTGAGTGGGTCTCGAGTAAAGTGTTCGTCACTACAAAACGGATGAGACATGCCGTTACTGTCGTAACATGCAGCTAGCTTGCTGGAGCCATTGACCGAGTTAATTGCATTTTCAATACTGATTTTGTAGTAATCGAGGGTAATGCTTAACCCCTCAACAACAGCCACATTCCACACAATACCAGCGGTAAAGGTGTCAGCCTCCTCCGGCTTCAAATCAGCATTGCCACCACGGTCAGTCAATATCGTGCCTTCTTGCACGTAATCTGTTGGTACGCTTGCAGCCATACAGTTTGCGTAACGATTAGAGTTGGGATCAAGTTGACTCCATTCACTACAAGGATCAGTAGTGTTCATGTAACCCTGATCGATACCACCAAATAATTCTGGAATATTGGGCACTCTAAAAGCTGTTGATTGCGTTGCACGGAGTGTCAACTCGTTATTTACAGCCCACTGTAAACCAAGCTTATAATTGGTATCACCACCGAATGTGTCAAAGTAGGAGTAGCGAACAGCTGCGGTCAAATCTACCTGCTTGGCAAAAGGTAGATCGCTGAGTAGCGGCACCAAAGCCTCAAAATAAATCTCATCAGCAGTGTAGCTGCCATTAATCGCATCTTGCTGCGCAGTATTAGCATCACCGCTTATTTTAAGCGGGTCGGGATCATTCCAGCCTTTCTCTTTACGGTGCTCTACACCGGAGGCGAAGCTCATTGTGCCAGCAGGTAACTCCCACAAATCACCGGTAACATTGGCGGTAACGCTGAACTGCTCGTTGCCACCATTGTCTTTCATGTCAAATAGGAAGTAATCCAACATTTCTGCGGTGAGTGAGTTTTCACCCCACATATCAGCACAGGGAATATTGGGATCGCTACTACATAAGCTGTAGTCAGTTGCTTCTGCCAATCTGGCATTGTTGATCACATTGGTGACCTCATAAGAGCCTCTATTACTGCCGTAATTGATCGCGACATCCCACTGCCAGCTGTTATCTAACTCACCTTTAAAACCTGAAACCACACGCCAAGTATCAGCGCGAATATTAAACTCACGTGGCGCTTCAGCTAACCTGCGACTATTAAGTAAAAAATCTTGTTCAGTTGGATTTGACTCGTGCCAAGCGGGAATAACAATGCCAGAGACTGTTTGCGGAGTCGCTGGCAGTTGAGAGCTTCTATGGGTAAACATGGCTTCAGTATAAAACTGTGTGTTATCAGTGACATCATATTCACCGTATGCAAACAGATTAATGCGCTCATTAGGTTGCACCGCATTAAAGTACTGATAATAATTGTCTCGCTCACCTTCATAAGGCGAGGAGCCATCGGGTAAAAGCTTTACCTCTTCACCGATAGGGTTACCATTGCTATCGAGAAAATAGCCGCGCCCTCCTGGCAAAGCAGAGCTACCACTGCAGACTAACTCACCATCTTGCTCAGTAAGAGGACAGGCTGCGCGGCTCAACATCTCCACAGCTTGAGTTTTGTCATAGCTCATTGCGATATATGCACTGCCTCTATCACCGACATGACCTAAAGCAATATCGAACTGATATTGCTCACCGTCACCTTGTTCGGTGATGCCGCTGCGAGCCTGAAGCTCAACGCCATCGATTTGCTGCTTAGTGATGATATTAACCACTCCAGCTACCGCATCAGCACCATAAACAGCAGAAGCGCCATCTTTAAGCACTTCAATACGTTCAATGACACTCACTGGAATAGTATTTAGATCTACCGATGAGTTTGCGCCTGTACCACTATTGACCATGCGACGACCATTTAGTAGCACTAGTGTGCGATTAACCCCTAATCCCCTCAGGTTTACCTGAGTTGAACCATAACCGCCTTCAGTCCAGTAAGCGTTGGTTTGGTTACCTGCAAAACCCGCTGAGGCTGACATCCGCTGTAGCAATACATCAACAGAAGTCGCCCCGCTTTTCTCTATGTCTGCGGCGGTAAAGACTGTCATCGGTGCAGTAGAGCTCATCTCTTCTCGATAAATACGGCTGCCAGTAATAGCTATCCGCTCCATATCCGCTGTTGTTTCAATTAACTTATCTGTTAATTGAGCTGGCTGGGGAGTGTCGATTTTTGCGTCGGCACTGTAAACATGAAAGTGAGGCAGAAGGCCTATAGAAAGTGTAATTGCACTCATCACTGCAGAGCGATACATAAACAGTCCTATGACAAATTTATTTTAATTATGCAGCGATTTTTAGGGGTTCATGGTTAGATCTCAATAAAAACTCAACCAAGTGCGACACTGTGTCACACCCAGATGTGACATAGTTTACATATCAAACATTTATGCCAAGTCAAACTCGTTCAAAAAACAGCCAGCGTTGCATTATTGCTCGTCACACAGCCAAAATAGATGACGACAATTAACCGCTGCAAGCATCAAAAAAAAGCCCTTAAAGGGCTTTTAATATCGAAAATATATCAGCAGATAGGTATTATAGATTTGGTGAATAATCAAACGTGCTAGCAGCCGAGTCATCAACAAAATTGTCGACGGGTTTCTTTCTATTTAAAACACCGTTGACCATGTTGCTTGGAAAGCTCTCAATCCGCGTATTGAAAATAGCAACGTTTTGGTTAAACACTCGCAGTGCAGCCCCAACGTGCTCCTCTTGATTAACAATCTCTGCCATGTTCTTGCTAAATGACTCTGATGCTTTCAATTCAGGGTAACTTTCAGACACAAATCTTAAGCTCTGCATCAACTGTTCAGAGACATTGCTCACTTCGCTGCAGCGACTAGGTTCAATCTCTTTACCATCAAGCTGCTCAACACTGTTTCTCAGTGCTGCGATGTTTTTAAATACGTCAGATTCAAACAACTTATGTTCATGAAGCACTTTTTCCAATTCAGGCAAAATGCGCATGCGCTGTCTTTCTATTACAATGACATCGTCCCAAGATTGCTGCACTGATTTATGCTCAAAAACAATACTATTATATAGCGCGATGATGGTACCAATGACAGACACTATAATGGTGCCAGCTATTACTTGTTCAAACATGTTAAATTCCTAATTATATATTTTACTATGGACGTTACGGGTATATTGCATAAAGGTTTCAAGTGAAGTTTTTTCGAGCAATTCTTCGGTGAAGTTATCGAATGTAATATAACCTTCTAGAGGAGGTAAAATATCAACATCAACCTGTGAAACTAACAGATGACCATCCTTATCTGCTTCAATAGTTAAATTATTATACTGCTGTGCTAATGCCTCTATATTTAACATCATCTTTGGCGTTAAAAATTGCGCAACAGCAATCTGAGTTTCACCTTCACTGTAGAATTTTTTATCAAAAGAAATCAGCGAAGGTTTAAAGGTTTCATAACCAGCAGATTTAATCACGCTACCAGAATTAGAGATTTTTATACCTTTATGACGATTGCATCCACTCATGACGACACCGTAACGCCAGAATGTCTTGTACTCGTAATAGACTCTTTTATTCTTACCAAAGCCTTCAGTGCGTTTAATTTGGTTGGTATGCTCAGAGCGAACAATCGCAAAGGCGTTCACCCCTTCAAATTCATCACCGAGTTCGACTCTATAAGCAGCAACACGGTTACTATAGTTGCCACGCTGAAAATCGTGATATGCTGAGCTACTTAATGATTTCATTGTTGCGCCATGCCGCAGCAGCAACACCTTGTTATAAACAGCTTTAGTTTGCTTATTAACGTAGTTTACAAATTTGTCTTTTTTAACTTTCTTTAAATTAGCAGTATACTTAACTAGCAGATACATTAGCGCAAGAGTTGCCACTGTAATGATAAAACCATTACTTGAACTGGAGCTATATGTATACCTCGACTTCAATGAAGTTATATACATCCAACCAATGTAACTAGCAGGTACTAATACTATTAAGCTATGCAAAACATTTACCGATCGGCTACAAAGAAAACTATAAAAAAGGTCTCCTTTCTTTGCTTGGTATTCGTCCACTAACCCGGTTAATTCATCGACAGACTCAGATTTTTCGACCCTTTCCAGCACCTCATCCATGTAGGTAACGCGACGATGATATTTATCACCTTTTAACCACTGATTAAATTTATTATCTTCTAACCACTTACTAATTTTATTATCTTTAAATGCCATTCATAAACCTAAAAATGAGAATTGTTATTCGCCATAAATATAAGAAATTTAACGCTCTACATTATATTGATAAAAATGGTTAATTTATTCTTCTCCCTAGCAATACTCAGCACAAAAAACAAAAACCAGTAATTTTACTAGGCACGAGAACAGTAATTAATCCCAAAAACTTGCATCAACACTGCTCAGCACCGATTAACTTTGACCCACTAAGAGATTTTGTTACATTAGGGACAGTTGATCTTCCACGGTTGTTTTTGCCGCAGTTTATTAGCTATTTTGGTAAGGCGGAGGCTATGCCGTTTAGTTAT
>NZ_JBFRMK010000007.1:0-10751 GCF_041470405.1 Shewanella sp. 10N.286.45.A1 | reverse complement strand
CGAAACCTCTTAGGTGAACTTAGTTGCATCCAGTTTAAATAGATCCAAAACCCCGACTTCACGATAACGTACACTAACCGGAAGTGGGGGGGGGGTGTCAGGGTATGATGAAAATTGTCGTATTTCATGTTTTCAGTATCACTACACACGGCTAAAAAAATAGGCCACTAAAGACAGCTTAAATCACACCCTAGAGCATGACTTTAGTGCCTTTAGAGCCACATTTTTCGTGAGTCTTTCATTGTGACTACAGTATGTATTCTCCCTTGCCTATGCATAATGAGTATAGGCAGAGGTTATTAGTTTCCCACAGCAATCATTCTGGTGAGTAGTCAGGAGATATGATGCACTTCTTGAGTTTACGTAGTACAGATTTTTGCATCGCCTTAAACTCATCACGATTAATATATAGCGAGTAACGCTGCAACGCATCTGCACGTGATTTGAATACAGCTTCATGGTATTCGTTCTTCACTGATACAAGAAATCCATCCTTTAATGCCTGTTGAAGCTGGTCATCATTTAAAGTGCGCAATACGCCAGAGCCATATACCTCAACAGACTTAAACAAGTCACTCATAGTATGTAGGTTCTTTAAGCAAAACCCTGTACCTGATTGCTGAGGCAGGTAAGAATGTTCAAAGCGAGTCACTGACAGTGGGCTATTTTCCTCGTTTAGCAGCAAAGGTAGATGCTTAGTGGTTTTGGCATTCGGCAGCTCAATTAACTTCTCGGTCTTACTGTAGATAATATTATGACTGTCAGATGGATCACTAATATATATGGACTGAACATGGGGTAGATCTTTCTCCGCATGCTGAGAGTGATTACTAAACTTAACCACATTTGGCTTATCGATAATAGCTAATGGAGTAGGGATGCACAGTAGATCAATGGCGATATCACAACGAGTGACATTGGCTTCTCTCATCTTGGCCTTATAGTGCTTAATAAGCTTGGAACCCTTCAGGAGATAGAAGAACTCGTTCAACTGTTTACGAGTAAATCGGGCTGGAACCAACTCGATTCTTAGCATGTTATGTTTAGTTTGACGTTTAGCATTATCACCAAGAAACATATAGATCACCGCACTACTATCACCTTTTAAGGAGAACTTTCTAGCTTCCTTGTAGTACTGATGTTGCTTTCGCTTAGGCTGTGTTTTTGTCGCCAAAAATGAGCTACTACGGAATATCTTTTTATAATGCTTAAGTAGGGCTTCAGCTTCTTCCTCTGTAATATCCACAGTAATATGAAGCTTATCGGGTATTGGGTAGCAGGCTGTTTTCTTTGGTGCTGCTAACTGCATCGATAGAAATTCATCATTGAAATACAACCCTTTAGTCGTTGTAGATATGTTACCAGTGGTGGCATTTTTAAGGGCGTACTTTAAAGCTTTGGTGTCAGCTATGTTCAATGGAGCTTGTTTAATTATTTTAGCGTGCTGAGCTTTAGGAACAAATTTGTTGTGAGCAGCTCGATACTGAACAATAGACTCAAGGTGGTTGAGTACTGTAATAATCATGTCTTTATTAAGTGATGTCATGTTTATATAACTCTCTGATATAGTACTATTAATAGATGATTGAACAGGCGCTTCTGCCCCCTGGAAGTGTTGTTGGATAAGGGGACAGCAATGCCATTTAAACGAGTTGCTAGGCGACGATGTTGGCTATCAAGCGCCATTTCTCAGTCGGTCTTCCAGTCGTGTTTGTGGTGTTTACGGATTCAATAACATTTCTAGTTACTAGCTTATTGAGTGCTTTTCTGGCTTTGTCACTATCCTTGTTGATTCCGGCCCAGTTTTTCTGTGTAATATCTCTGGTGGTAAAGCAATCATTTTTATCAGTGAGCTTTTCCATGTTTTCTAATATTTTTTTGGCATTTTCCATAGTTGGGCTTTTGGCACCCCAGAGTTTTTTCATGTGTTGGTAGTAATGGACTGACCACTGCTGAGCCATTTTTAGATCGCTGCTTTTGAGTGTTTTGAGTGTTGAAAGTGATTGGCTCTCTCCATATACACGAAGAACAGCGATGACTAATGCAATACACAGCATCATGTCTGGGTATTTTGAAAGCTTGTTTCTAACATTTGTTGAAATTGCACCGGATTTCTGGAAGTTACTTATCTTAGTTTTAAAGCTTTCAAAAATAACAAGAGCCTCTTTGTCTAGTGTTATGGTGGCCCTTTTGAGCTTTTTAGAGTGGAGTTGCCTGATAATCTTGTCGAGAGACTTTAGTGCCTCTTCATCTATATGGTTAATGTGACTTGAGTGTTCCATGACATGATGTTGGCAGGGGTAGCTCAATAACTGGAAGCGATCGATATAACCATCATCAGCTACTTTCTCTTCCTTTATTTTATCAGTCAATTTGTTGATCACGCTTGGCTGCGTGGTTCCCAGTAATGAAATCACAGGTGGTTGAACGGTGACCGTTGCTTTGTTAGCTGTTACGTTAGTGTATTCATTCTTTCCATCCATAGCCTCAATCAGATAGCGTCTGAAACCGCCATTTTTGCTGGTATATACTTCTTCTAGAAAGGGGGCTAATTCATCTTTGTATATCAATACAGGCTCACGTTGAGCTTCTGCAATTTGTATCAATCCCTTTTGTGTTGGTTCCTGCAAGATAAATATTTTAGGGCATGCTCGTTTAACATCGTCATTTACCTTGTCGAGAGTGTTATGGAGCTTAAAATTTAGTTCGTCATACTCATCTGAACCCGGCTCTTGTTCCATTAGTTCAGAGTGGAACTGTTTGGCCTTTTTTTTGTGTGCAGCGTTATTCAGTTCTTGAATGGCTAGGTCTTTTGCAGTCTTCTGGGCCGAATCAATCAGTTTCTTTGCTTGTCGCTTCTCAAGGTTTTTTAATGGTTTAGTTGTAGCCTGTACAGGGGCTGATTTTCGGCTTCCGGGATCTGCGATGATCATGCCAGATAAATTTGGTGTAATACGATATGACTTGTTGTCACTGTACGGCTGGATGCGAAAACGATTAGAGTTAGATAGGCTCAGAGTTATAAACAAGGCTGTGGCATTAAACTCAGGAAGGGAGTCAGTTTTAAGGGCTGTTGTGTTAATGATGCTGATACCAATTTTCGGCAGTTTACCAGCGAGAACTAGTGGTTTAGTGGGATCATTTACCAAGCCTGTAAAAGCTGTTAAGGAAACATCGGGCTTCTTAACTTGTTTACTGCTTTTGGCGATTGAGGCTGAGCTGTTTGTTTTCTTAATGTGCTTAGGTGAGCGTTTCTTTTTGAGTGTTTTGAGTGTTGATTTTGGCATTGTCGAGTCTCCACTTTTTCTTAAGTTAATAACGCTGTTTCAATGACCTAAGATAAATAAGTGTTTTTGATAAAAGACCCCTTTAAAATTTTAGTTTCAGGTTGAATCGGTAAGTCTTGAGTTTAATTTAAGTTTTTGTTATTAATTGATTTTCACTTCGGTTGGTAGCAGTTTTTAAGAGATGGTATTGAGCTGTTGAATGATTAACTTGAAAACCGCGTTGCTGCAAACGCATGATTTTGTGGGTTTTATTTTGTTGTCTTGTTCGTGACAGGGGTATTTCTCACACAATTTGTGTCAATGTTTTGCATGGGAATTGGATGGGGCAGGAGTTATGGTGTTGAATTTGAAGAGAAAATTAGGTTCCGAACAGTACCCGGTTCGGCTAACGTCTCATATTAGTGAGCATGAAAAAAATAAAAGAAAGTTGCTCAATGAAGACCATATTCGATTTCCCCATGAAGGCGGGACAAGGATCGATTTTGAAAGATTGCCAGATATTTACCTCAATGGCTTTGTTGAAAACGTAATTGGTAATCCTAATTTGTCTGCCCTAGAGGTAAAAGTCGCTCTCTTCCTATCTCAGAGAGCCTCAGATACTGAGTTAGGGATTTTATGTAGAGCGGATGAATCTATAGAGGTTAGTGAGCTACCAAAGTTGATTGGTGAGGATGGAGATTTACATTATGGTTATGATATTCATAACTATTTTTTTCTGAAAGAAACGATTGACTTAAGGGATGAACTAAGAAAGTTGCACATAAATGTCACTGAAGTTGAGCTTAGTTTGATTCTTACTCGATTACATGATTTTAGTTACATAACAGTGACAGATGTTTGTTGGGATAACATACAAAAACGAGCACCTCAAAAGCCTGCTGATTTATCGAAGGATGAGTTGAAGCTGGTTTATTGTCGAAGTATCAAGGTGTTTCCATATATGGATACTCGTGCAGTGTTTAAATATTGGAAGAAAGAGAGCGCATAGAAGGGATTTAATGGTAATCGTTATTATCGTGGCTTTAGAGCTTAGTGTAAGGAATGAGAGAAACATATGGATAACTTTAAATCGTCAGTGATGACGGGAGAGATAGCCTCAGCGATGAAACTATGTTCATACGTGAAATGGTTTAAGGTCATACTGGCTGTAGTCGTTTCCATTGCATATCTGGTAGGGAGTCCTTGGCTTGCAGAGATTCTGATAGTAGCGGTTGTTACCTCATTAATTTTACCGCTAGGCTTCTTTGATGTCTTCATTCAAAAACTGCTGGAATACAACACGCAACTCCTAGAAGAGCGCGTACAGCTGAACGCTAATGAAACAAATACTCATCTAGAGTCATTAAATAGAAAGGTTCTATGACTGAGGGAGCTGAATGCTCTCGATTTTGGCTTAAAGGTGAAGACTGGAGAAGAGATCGAGAATTTGATAGCTCTTGTCGTTGCTTAGTCGTCTGATTATATGTAATACAGAATTGAACTCGCGATACATAATAAACCGATAATCGCCAAAATCAGTCCGAGATCTATGTGCTCCATGCTATCCCTTAACGATCCTTGTTAATGATGCAGAAAGTATAGCAGCGGCATCAACTTAATGGTAACGACAATTATCATGGTGTTGTTCTAACTCGTAATAGCACCAAAGTAACTTTCTCCATCCTTTATTACGAACTCTTAATGGTTAATTACCCTCAAAAATCTAATATTTCGTCTGGGCTGCCAAATGCATGGGATGCAAACTACAGAAGTACTAGCTCTGGAACAGAAGCCTCCTAGGAAGCTTCCGTCGTTTTTACTTTAAGCCCAGATTGGAGCTGTGGCAGCGTCGTAGAATTCCACTTCAAGCCCAAGCCTTTGTAAGAAAGCTAATGCATTAGCACGAGCACGTGTATTGTGATCATTATTCGGATCACCAAAGATACCCACGTAAACCTTTGAAACACCGCTGCCTTTGATTTGTTGGAAGATATGCATGTCATTATCGTCCATAGAGTGACCATGGATGTAAAGAGTACCATCTATGGATTTCAGAGCTTGATAACAACGGTTTAGATATGGGTTGTGTTCGATTTTGTGGAGTTTCTTCTCGTGACTTGGCTCAGATACGAACAGAGGAAACTTGCCTGCATCAAGGTTCTCTTGCACTTGGTCTACGATTCCTATTCTTTCATCTCGATAGTAAACATGTTTTTTTATGTCTGTTCCTGTGTCGTATAGGTGTAAACCTCCATGAACAAAGAACAGGTTTTGGCGTCTATCATGTGACCAATAATTACTGTCAAATCCATCTGTTTTATTTAGATATCTGTAGTCATCAATTTCACGATTAGTTTTGTTGATTGCCCAGTACAGCAAAATATCGTAGTTCAGAGTAAAGATATTCTGAAATCCTCTGAGAAACGATCGAACAGCCCTGAATTGCTCATTAGTTATTTCACTCGGACGAAGTGGATGGCAGCGAGAAATAACATCAATCAGTGATTCTTTTAGCTTCTCCTGATCATCCCTAATTTGCTCTAGTGTGTCAGCATCGATACCGTAAGCATCGCCAACAACTTCAGCAGCAATTAGATTCTTCATGATTTGTTCAAAATCACTAGTTTCAAAGCGTCTAAAGATATCTTTGATTTCTGCATCACGCTCACCAAAGTTAGCTCTATCTAGAAGGTAATCGTATCTGAAAATCTCGGTATCCCAAGATTGAGAAAAACCATTTCCGAGCAGTATTGAAGGGGTTGTCCCCTCAGGAAGAGCATCGATTGTTTCTTGATAAGTTGAGAGCGGCATAACTTTGTTCTCTATGTACGCAAAAGGTATTCAACTATAGGCTTCGCTGAAAGTTTCGTCTATACACCTAAATCACACAAATAATCAAATAGTTCTATATAGGTCTTCCACCCAAACGAAAAAAATTAATTCATATTTAGTACGTACTTGGTCTACTTATTGTTTAATCACGCTTGAGCTGAAACGCAGTTTTTGGCCGGAGGAAAGCGACTTGGATCAACTTAACGGTAACAGTAATTAACCTTAGTTTTAGGGGGATTGATATGCGTGATCCAATCAGATGGCCAAATTTAGTTTACCACTACAGAATAGAAACATTCAGTGAGTAGGCTTAAAAGTCCTCTTAGCTATCGAAGCTAATGGTCAGAAATCCCTCTGGTGGGCTGAAGACTCTTATGTTTTTTTGGAGGGATCGAGCAGAAGATTGGCTCAATCCTGAGAATTATGCTGTAAATTTTACGGGAGTGGACGAAGGCAAGTTATTTCGTGATGGTGTCTATTGCCTACGGGTAGCGCATTACACTTTCTGTAGTGAGGTAAGAACTATCTCACTACAGAGAGTGTTGTAGAGCTCGAGTTTTAAGTGCTGACTATACGTTTACTTACCGGTTGGAGGAGTTGCACCATCGCTCCCTGTCCCATTACCATTACCATTTGAAGTTGGTGAAATATTGTTACGGACTTCAAATGATAAATCCCCTTTAAGCTTACTTCCTTCTAAAGATTGAACCATGGATACTCCTCCAGTTAATAGTATTAGAATTAGCGCGATCCAGAGCCACTTAATTGACAGCTCTATATTATTAGATCGCTCCTCATTCACCTTGTAATTCTTATCAGTGCAAATTACTAGTGCCTCGTAGACAGATTTCTCAAAACTTTCGCTACTTTCGCTACTTTCACTACTTTCATGTATTTTTTCATAGAAAAAAGATGCTGGAGTAAGAGTTTCGTCGGTACGTTTAACAAATTGGAATCGGCCTAAAAAATAAATGCTAATGCCGAAAGATAAAAAAGCTAAAAACATAGTAAGAATAGAGATGTTGGCGTGTTCTAAGTTGTTGAGTATAAACCAAATTAGCGCTCCCAGTACAATGATCGAGTTACGTTGAGCAGCTGCTCTCTTTTGTAAAAAGTGCCTTTTAGTTACTTGAATTTGGTACAAATTCCAGAATGTACTTTCTTTAAAATTCATGTCAACTTTTCCTAAATTCTTACATTGGATAGGTTTGCTTTTGGTTATATTTTTGTTGCAGTTGTTAACTTACCTGTCTGGCATTCAATTGTCTTGACTTTTTTTGCGAACATAGGGAGATCTTAATCACGGATTTTTAGTTGTAGCGCTTAGTCACTATGCGACTAGCGGAAGCTATCATGGATGTAGTAATTGGTAAGCCCCTAGTTTTCTAGACACTTTCTAAGTTCATCATGTGTTTTATCGCAAAGGGATTATTTTGAGGATCTTTTAGCTTAATTAATAATCATGACTTCATGATAATCATTATGCTCGCATTTGACCGCGATATAGCGGCATTAGCCTAAGCTCCCTTGGTTCATCCGATTGAGCCTGATTTGCGCCTGTCGTGAAGTGGCTGTAACTTACGGTTATCGTGAGGTTAGAGCTGAATAAGCCATAGAAAACACGGTTTACTAATGGCTTGCCAACTTAATGATAATAACTATTATCGTTAAGTTGGCTGCTAATCATCAATAGGTAAAGTCTAGTGTAGATACTAGAGTGCATGATTCAATTGATTAAAGCTTGTTAGCCTGTTTTGATAACGGCACAATTTTCTTACCAAGTATGGATTTAATCTTGAGTAGCTTTTCGATGTGCCACATTTTCACTGTTTCTAATTCAGAGTCTGAATCATCTATAGAGCCGTCAGTATATAGTGCTAAGCGGGACGCCCGCTTATCATTGAGGCGTTCCCAACTTATCGTTTCTCCAAGTGCAGCCTCTATACTTAGCTTATCCTTCTCAAGCTCGTCAAAAACATACTTATTTTTATCGTGATCGCGTAAATCTATATATAATTCTGCTCGTGCCTTTCCGCCCTGAGCAAAGTTTGCTCCATAAGCGATACCACTAATTCCGGATGAGAAGGAATACCAATTTTGAGGTTGCCCCGCTTTAGCTGATGTAAATTTATGACTATGTCTTAGAATATCGATTAGAGCTTGGAAGTAATTCTGGTACTTCTCACCTTTTGTTGAAATAGAGTTGCGCTGAGTCTGACGTTTCTTGTTTTTTTGCCATTCGTTAGGTGAGGCTATCAGTTTAAAGTTGAAGGCTGGCTTTGAGTTGTCAATTTGGATAACTTCAACAACCACGCCAAAAAAAGATGTTTCGCTATCTGTTCTTTGGTTGAGCCAATCTAGCGCCTGTCTATGCTCTTCTCGTATTGCTTCCGAAACCCAAATAACAGTTGAGGCGTTAAAACCTGCGGCATACGTTAATAGCTTTCCTAAGTGGTCATGATCTGTTTGAGTAAGTTGATTCTCAATAATCACTGCTTTTGATGAGCCTAAATCTTTGGCGAGAATATCTAAGGAAAAATCCCCTACACTTGCTTCTTGCTCTGTTAATTCGAGATCCATTCCCAAAGCTTTTCCAAGCTCTTCGATGTTTTCTGCAAGCCACGGTGTAAAGTCTGATGCTTCATGAGGCCAGATATCTCTAAGGGAAACTTTATTGAGTTGTCCAAACATTATGTGACATTCCTAGGGTAAAATTAAGGAGCTAAGAAACTTAGATTTTCATACTGTTTATCCTTTAAGTGTCTGATACTATGCTTACACTTGATTCTGTCAAGTAGCTTTGCTACACGACTTATCCCTTTTCTGCTATTGCCGTACAGCTCAGTCATTCGAACTGTTACACTATGTGTTACACGCTCTGTTACACACGTTAGTGGTTACTTACTATGAAGCTCAATAAAGTCGAATGTCATGAGTTGGCTAAGTTGTCTTATCGGCCAACTCACCTATTAAAAAAGCCCGCTTATCGAAAGATAAGCGGGCTTTTTGTTGTCAGTGTTTAAAAGTCGGTGCTGGCTATTTGAAATTGCCTGAGCGATTAGCCTTCAAATACCCAGTTCTGCCAGCTTTGCATGCGAAGTATCACTTTTCGAATGATTGAAAACGCTTGCCAATTAGGTGAGTACACCGCTACATGTGCATCGGTGCCAGCAGGTAATGGCATATCCGCTAATAGCTCTGGTTGATCTAATTCAACTTTAACTAAGATGCGTCCGGGCTGAAAGTTTTTCTCAGGTTGAATGAGGCTACCTGAAGGACTGATTGCACCTTGGGCGAAAACATCATTGATTTGGACCACTTTCGCTTTATAGGCATGTCCAGGAATCGTGTTAAAGGTTACCTCTGCAGGATAGCCATCTTTAATATATCTGGCTGGCATCTGTTTGAAGGCGGCAAATATCTGTTTATCTTCAGCGTTTACAAATGCAAGATTACCTTGAAATGGCACTGTACGGCTTTTCATTCCCGCTCGGAGTGCAACCTGGGTTACATAGCCGTCAGTTGGAGCTCTGACTGTAGTGCTTCTCAAATTAAATTGTGCAGTCTCTAAGCTTGCTGCTAATGCAATTTTTTTCTGTTTTGCTTCTATGAGTCGGGTTTTCAAGCTATCGATTTTTTCCTCTGATGCATATTGAGAAAGCTCGAGGTTTTGATATCGCAGCAGTTCAGAATTCAGGAAACTAATCATGGCATCAGACTGTTTCTCTTGTGATGCAAGCTGCTCAACTTTTGCTATAAAGGGTGTTTTATCAATTTGATATAGTGGTTGCCCTTTAGTGAGTGGTTGATTGCCTTCAATGTAAACGTCGGTAATTAACCCGCTAACCTGTGACGTGATAGGTGTGGTCACACTGATGACTCGTGCCATACGAGAGACAGGCTGATACATCGCCATATAGAGAAATATCCAGCTCATAAGAAACAGACCTATGACACCCGCTGTGGTAATCGTCCACTTGTTCTGCGGTAGTTTGAATACTCGAAAAGCGAGCACACATAAGCTGATATAGCTAAGAAGGATAAGTGTTTCCATTATAGTGCTCCTTCTTTGCTTTGCAGTGCAGTAACACTAGCCTTCAGTGTGTCTAGTTGCAGCTGCAAGTTTTGCTGCTCAGCTAAAGTTAAACCTCTAACGGCTTCTCCCTGAGTTTTAGGGTCATAGTACATAGCCCAAACCCATAACAAAGGCCAAAGTGCATGCATGAAGAACAAGCTGATCCAGCCGGTGACATGTATGGCTTCTTGTTGTGGGTGATTGCGCTTTTTGGCTATTTCATAAGGAATGTCGTGAATAGCAATTAGGCCATATATCAAAATCAATATGACTAACATGAGGATCCCTAAGGATGCATAATCTAAAACTAGGTTCATAGTTACTCTCTCAAAGTAAGGTTAAGGGGTGGAAATCCTTTTCCAGTTCTTTGAGAGAGTCTTCCGTAATCAATAACTAGGGGCTGTTGATCTTTCACGGTTGTTTTTGCCGCAGTTTATTGGCTATTTTGACAAGGCGGAGGCTATGTCGTTTAGTCATTCTTCACAAATAACCTACAACACAGTCAAAATAACCAAGAAGCGCGGCCCTTCGGGTTCGTTTCAATGTTTTCATTACTGCGTTACGAGCTTTCGCTTAGC
>NZ_JBFRMK010000006.1:0-7378 GCF_041470405.1 Shewanella sp. 10N.286.45.A1 | reverse complement strand
TACACGCTACAACCGTTAGGGTAACTAACTCACGATGAAATGGTACTAAAGCGGTAACTAAAATCCAATTACAATTAAACCCATAAATATAAACTATTGTTTAAAAAGAAAAATAATATATTGATCAACATTCAGAACCAGAACGTGGAATAATCACTTCCTGGTTGCAATTAAGCTCAGCACTGCTGGGCTTTTGTTTATCTACGGCTAAATTACGTTAAGACGAGTCTAGAACCCAATATCAATACTAATCAACGATAGTTGCAACCAATCTCCAACAGCTTGTATTGGTTGATGCCTCTGCTCTACCCATGCCACCCAGGCGAGCTTTTCTGCGCTGTTGATATGCTTACTTTCAATAACAACTTCACCAACAAAAGATTGTGGATGCTGCTTTTCAGGCTCAAATTCTTGATGCTCAAGCACGGTAAAGTCATGCTCTAACAGCTGATTGCGATTCTCCCCTCGAGTGACTTTAGTTTGCAGCCCTGCAGCGACTAACGCTAGGTGTAGAGTTAGCGGCACATCATTGCCGGTTTGGTTGTTAAAATGAGCCTTAAGCTGATTACCTTTTATGTTAACCGACAAAGCGCCAACCTCAACTTGCGGCTTACTAAGAACATCACCGAGCTTGCGATCAAACCATCCCCGCCACTCTTGGCCATTAATCACAAACTGTGGGGTGTAAACTTGGCCTGTATGTTTGGCATTAAGATGATCACATTGTCGCTGGCTAAAAGCACGTTTGCCATAGGGGTCTTTCCAGCCTATATAGTTCCAATAAGTCACATGAAACGCTAACGGAAAGTATTTGTCCCAAAGCTCGGTCTGTTTACTAAAGGCAGATAGCCAAGTTTCGGCCGGTGGACAGCTGCTACAACCTTGAGAGGTATAAAGCTCAATAAAGTAGGGCTTGTTGACTGTGCTTTGTTTGTTAAAGTCAGTGATGCTTTGCGCACCAGCGTTGACTGAAAGCAGCAACAAACAGAGCATAGTAAAGCGTATAAATTTGGCTAACATAAACTAATACCGAATGGGCTTTTTAAAATAGACCCTTCTAAGCCAATAAATCATTCATCAGCTAATACCGATTAGTATAAGGCGGTTTCATGGAGCACTATCAGATTGTAAATTGTCATTGCCATGACTATTTAGAACTTGCTTGTATGCGAGGTTACGGTTTGCTTTTAGAGCTAAAGCAGCGCGCTAATCTAACCGCTACAGCCATTACGCTTGAAACTCACAGCGACAAAACTGAATGGCTAATTGTTGATAATAACGGTACACAAGAGAGCATTCGGTTAGATCAGATAGTTGCCGTAACGCCAACCGACAGTGGTGCTAGTTTTCAGCGTGTTAAGATTGCTAGTTAGCTGCAACCGGCATCGGTTTCGGGCTAGTTTTATGATAAAGCCCCAACATCAATAACGCACAAAGTAGTACTGCTAACCAACTCCACAAAGTTGCTATACCTAGGTTAATTAACTGAAAACCGACAAAGGCACTTAAAGCTGCATTCATTGCAAACGGAAGTTGAGTAACAACGTGAGCGTGCGGCTCACAACCTGAACTAGTCGCACTTATGACGCTAGTATCGGATATTGGTGAACAATGGTCGCCAAATACTGAGCCCGCCATGACCGCACTCAATACCGGTAACATCAAAATCTGATCCACAGCCACGGCAATTTCAGCACCGATAGGGATCATAATCGCAAAAGTGCCCCAGCTTGAGCCTGTGGTAAATGCCATGATTGCACAGAGTAAAAAAGTACCAGCAACCACGACATTGCTCGAAATAAACTGCTCAGCCCAACTTGCCAGTAGCTTGGCTACACCTAAGTCGCCGATAACAGCGCCTATCATCCAAGTAAACAATAAGATGGCGATTGCAAAGCTAATAACTTTAACCCCTGCGAGCATATCTACAGCCAATAATGCTAATGTTCGTCCCGAAAACTTAAGCATCAACAAAGCTATACCTGTCGCTAGAATACAGGCATCGCGCATTGCTGCGCCAATATCGGCTGAGGTGATCCACTGGGTGATATCCATTGATTGTGAATGAGTCGCACCTGACCATAGAGTAAAGCCCACTGACGCCAACAGTAAGCTCGCCATCGGTATACCTAATAGCCATGGGCTACCAGCGTCCACTTCATCTACTGGTTGCTCTTTTTCCGCGGCATAACCAAAGCCGATGCCAAACCATGCAATGAGTAACGACAACACTATAACGGTAATGGCGTAAAAATTAAGTTTTGCTATTTCGATAAAAGATTCAAGTGGTGACATTGGTAATAGGGCTATACCAGCCAAAATAGCCATCACATACGGACCCCAACTAGAGAAAGGCAACAGTGCACATAAAGGTGATGCATTTGAATCAACAAGATAAGCAATCTGCTCTTTACTCATGCTGTAGCGCTGGCTCAAAGGCTGACAAACATGGCCAACCGCTAGGCAACTAAAGATGCCGTCAATAAACACCACCCAACCTAGCAGTACGACTCCAACCCGCGCCTGACGACCACTTTGAATTCGATGATATAGCCAGTCAGCAAATGATTTTACCGCGCCACCTCTCGCTAATAACTGAGTCATCATGCCCAGTAAAACCATCGCCGCCAATACGTTTAAATGCCAAGCTTGCCACTGCCCATCAGCATAAAACTGCATCCAGGCTTTATCTACTAAATACACACCCGTATTGAGTGGATTAAATTCACTAAGAATAAGCGCACCAGAAACAATACCGACGCCTAATGCAACTAAGGTACGCCTTAAAACCAAAGCTACCACTAAAGTTAATAACAATGGGGTAAGCATTAAGATATTGGCCAGCATGGCTGCAATTCCTATAGAAATAATGAGAAGAATACTAACGACTTAGTAACAAGTACAAAAAAAAGCCAATCTCACGACTTTTATCATAAGATTTTGGTCCATTTAGCATAATTAACTATTCACTAAGACCCCGTCACTGCTAGAATCGGGCTATCATCATGCTACCAAAGGGACTCCCCATGAGCCTTGAACTATTGTCGAAATTGGAAACAAAAATCCAAGCTGCACTTGAAACCATCGAGCTACTAAAAATGGAGCTTGAAGAAGAGAAACAGACGAGTACGAGTTTGACAGAACAAAACCAACACTTACAGCAAGAATTGAATTCTTGGAATGAAAAAGTAACAGGTTTAGTTGGCTTACTTAACGAAGAGGTTAGCTAACCTCTTCGTTAAGTTGACGTAATCGTTATTTTTGCAGTCGTGTCGCTAATTTACATAGCGACACCTGCGAAAATGATTACTGTGATTAACTAAGTAGAGTTGTGTTGCTCAGCCTCAATCGTTAGGCCTTGCAAATAATCATATGAAACTTTAACCGACTAACAGTGCAGCCACCCAGGCTATGCGGTTTCCATTTCGCTATTTTGCGACTCTATTAATTCATTGAGCTCCAATATAGCTTGCTTAACTTTAGGTAAGCTCTTCCTTGGCAATAAAAATCTCCCTTTATCAAATTCAATTCGACCTAGGTCTTTTACCCAGATCACCCCAGTTAAAAAAATGCGCGCATGTTTTACAATTAGCTTAGGTGCATAGACAGGAAAAACTCTCACAAGACCTCCCCACAACTTTTGATTGCTGTTATATGTTTTAGTTGGACAGGTGTTTTACCATGAGAGTTTCATGAGATCGAAAATAAAATTGTAAATATTTGAATCAATTTTATACAGGTTTTAAATTACTTTTGCCAATCAGTCACCTAAATAGAAACAATAATAAATTGCCACTTGCCAATTTTTTGACCCCCTGTTAACGTTTAATAGTTACTCAGGGTAACGTTGAGCTATATAGCTCCGTAGCCGTGCTTCTTGCGACCAGGAAGCGCGGTTTTTTTATGGCTAGATTTTAACTAATACCAATTGCATTAACAGTTTGACCATTCAGCGGGAATTCAAAACGCTGTAGGAAAGTCGTGGGATTTGAGCTAATCATTATTCTCGGCTCAGGCATCCTGCTTCGCTCTCGATAATGACTCCTGCATTGTTCTACCTTCGACCATCCTTGGTCTCATACCTCCTAAATCTGACCGCCAAGGAGGGCTGGAATGTCTTATTTTGTATGGAACAAAATAGACCATTTAGTCGTATATCTAAATTCCATAACGAAGCATACAGCGTTTTGCCAATTTTTTACCGCAGCCGCACTACGTGAGCTGCTCAAATACTTAATGCAATAGCCATTACTATTTGACTCCCTTAAACAGCAGGCATAAAAAAGGAGCCGTTAGGCTCCTTCATTGAGATGCTATTGTGCTTACTTCATTGTTGTAAGGTAGTAAGCAATATCGAGTAGTTCGTCGTAAGACTTGATAGCACCCGTTTCTACACGGTACTTACCATTGACCACTAGCGCTGGAACGCCTGAGATCTTAGCATTTTGGGTTGCACGCTTCATTTGTGACATTTGTGCATTAACCATGAAAGAGTTCGCTGCTGCATCAAATGCTTTACCGTCTACGCCATTGGCCACAAATATCGCTTTGACATCATCACGGTTAGTAAAATGTTGCTTCTTGTCGTGGATTGCAGAGAAGATTGCAGTTTCCATTTTCTCATCAATTTTTAGTTGATGCGCAACAGCAAAAGCACGAGACATCTCTACACCCATGTTGCCATTAATGAAATCAACGTGGTTTTGCTTAAAAGTCACGCCTTCAGGTAAACCAGCTTTAATTTTTGGCACTTCTGATTTAGCGAAGTTGTAGCAATGAGGGCAATAGAAAGAGAAAAACTCAGTAATCTCAGGCTTAGCCGTTGCTGGACCTTGATTTACTACCGTGTAATGCACACCTTCTTTATAATCTGCAGCCATGGCTGCCATTGGGGCAACGATAAATGCTAACGCGACCAGTAATGCTTTTTTCATGTAAATTCCTTGGTGATGCTTCACGCACCTTTAATCATTTTCAACATAACATAATGCCCTTTTGAGTCGACCTCAAGCACATAAGTTCATTTTTCTGTTACAAAATGAGAGTCATCACAAAATTTTTAGATGCTCTCAACTATCCAATTTCAAACTAATACAGAGGTATTAAGCTCAATGGCGGCTCATCCAAGGCAGCCAACTGCTCTTTGAAAGCGAGTATTTGTTGTTCCCAATATTTATCTTCTGCAAACCATGGGAAATTCATTGGAAATGCAGGGTCCGCCCAGCGTCGGCTCAGCCATGCGTTGTAATGCAGCATGCGCATAGCCCGCAGAGGTTCAATCAGTTGTAACTCACGAGTATCGAACTCACAGAACTCCTCATAAGCTTCTAGCAGCACTTCCAACTGTAAAATCTGCTGCGGCCGATCCCCCGCAAGCATCATCCATAGGTCCTGCACTGCAGGTCCCATTTTGGCATCGTCTAAATCAACAAAACCCGGACCATCTGGTGTCCACAATATATTGCTCGGGTGCAGATCACCATGCAGTCGGATATTGGTGTAATCTTTAGGCTGCCACATTGCACTGGCTTTTTCGAGGATCTGCTCTACAACCGTAAAATAGGGTAATGCCAAACCTGCAGGAATATGACCCGATTCTTTTAGCCATTTTAATGACTCATCACCCAATAATTGTGGTGATAACGTATCACGGTAGATAAAATCAGCTTGCTTAGAGAACTGATGAATACGGCCGATAAACCGCCCTACAGATTCTAACTGATCTAAATTATCGACCTCAAAAGCACGGCCGCCGATTGATGGAAACAGCGCAAACCGAAATCCTTGATACTCATGTAATGAGCGCCCATCAATGATCACCGGTGTCGCAATAGGCACTTCTTGTTCAGTCAATGCAGCAGAGAAATCATGTTCCTCTTGGATCTGTTGACCACTCCAGCGCTCAGGTCGATAAAACTTAACGACATAGCGTTGTCCTCTATCACAGCGAAATTGATAGACGCGGTTTTCGTAACTATTAAGTGCGAGTAAACCTGTTTCAGGATAAATTCCCAAGGTTTCGATGGCAGTCAATATTAGATCGGGCGTTAATGCTTGGTAGTGAAATGCCGATTCTTCATCTACTGCTGTGATGATTATTTTACTAGGTTGTTCTCGGTTCATTTTCTATGCTCTAACGATTAGGGACTGTAGATCTTTGGCGGTTGCTCTTGCCGCAGTTTATTGGCTACGCTAACAGGGCAGAGTTACAGTGCTAAATACGGTTTCATCAATTCAGCTAAATACACTAATACATCGAACTCATCTTCTCGGTCGGTAGATAGCCAACAGATATCACCATAAAATTCATAGTGTAACTGTATGTGCGAGCCTTCAAACTCTAATAACCATTGATGCCTGTCTGCACCCCACTGCTTTTCAACCACTCGGCAATCAATCGCTTTTGCAAATGGCTCTGCAAATTGATCAAACTGTTCAAAATCGATATCGGCCTGCACCGATAAACTTAAGGTTGGTTGATCTAATTTAATAGCATTTAATTTCATCTATTACACTCTTGTCCTACATGGTTACTGCTAGCGATAGAGCTCACTTACTACTTAGACGAAACTAAGTTTTGACAGATTAAGCTCTTGCCCTCTGCAACACATAGGTGGCCACAAAGGTAATCAGGATTACTGTCATCACTCAAGCGCAATAAACCTTTGCCCTTAGCATGACACTGCTCAATTGACGCATAGTAGCCGCTAATGAAATCTCCTGATTGTTCGGCACTCGGTTTTGTGGCTGCATCAGGGTAGTAAAGTAATGTCCACTCGGGAGAATCGGTACAAGCCGTTAAGCCGAGCGTTATAAAAGTAATTAAGCATACTAGGCGTAATTTCATGCCAAAGATCCTATCAATAAAAAAGGCGAACAGATGTTCGCCTTTTAGTAAGCAACTTAAGTCCATTCTACACCGCTTCGGTGATAATTGATGAACTTTACTAGATTACATTACTTATTTGCTTTGGCTTTTGCCTTTTCAATACGAGTAATACGTCCCTCAAAGCCGGTAACCGTCCCATCACTCACACCCTGTTTTATTGCCGTATTACAAATGGCGATAGCAGCATCGAATTCGCCATTGTCGTTTAACAGTGTCGACATATGCATCAGCCCTATACCTTTCACGTCAGTTTTGGCTTCAGCGAGATAGCGAGTAAACAGACTAACGTATTGCTCTGCGAGACTGGCGCCATATGCAACGTATTCGCTCTGTTTACGCTGCTTATAACACTCAGCCACAGCAGCAGACATTGCAGTATATTCAGCAACGGTATCTGTAGCTTCAGCCGTGTCGGAAACGGCCTTGGATAATTTAGCATTAGCCCAAGTTAAATCTGTAGTGTCAGCTTTTGGCTCTGGCTCTGGCTCT
>NZ_JBFRMK010000005.1:0-5771 GCF_041470405.1 Shewanella sp. 10N.286.45.A1 | reverse complement strand
TGTCATTACTCACTTTGAATTAGCCTGCCTTGAACTAGCTTGCCAAAAACGCTCTGAGTAGATCAACTTCTTATACTGGTTGGTATAAAGTTCGCGTAAACCCATCAATACATTAATTTTATTGATGGGTTTATAACCAATTTATCTTTCCAATCGAATAGTCCAATCAAAGTCATCTATATAAACCCCTTTCAAACGCAAATGATAATCGTTATCATCTATGTAACTTTTAAAGGAGCTCGTTTATGACTAAGACAATAACTTTTGCGATTCTTCACTTTAGCGTTGCATTCACGATTACTTATCTATTAACCGGTAGTATTGTTATTGGTGGTGCAGTTGCTTTAATAGAGCCTGCAGTAAACACTGTTGTTTTCTATTTCCATGAAAAAGTATGGAAAGGCATTGAGTCTAAAAATGCCCTACAAAACGCTACTGTATAACTAATTGATACCCTCTTAGTCTTTGTCAGCGTTATTCAAGCCGAGTTTATTTGCCAGTGGCGCAATCGCTCCCCCCTGGATAAACACCGAGAACAATACGATAAAGAACACCATATGCACGATATCAAGCGCGCCAGGAACGCCTGCAGCAGCGGGGATCAGTGCAAATACAATAGGAGTTGCTCCTTTTAAACCAATAGATGAGATAAATAGTCGCTTTTTCCAGCTTGCTTTAACAAAAGGTAAGTAACAGATCTGTACAGCTAAAGGCCTAGCCACCAGTATTAATAAAATTGCTGGTAATAGAGAGCTCATAAATACTCCCGCTAATGACTGAGGGAAGATCTGTAAGCCCAACACAATAAACATCAACGCTTGCGCTAACCAAGATAAGCTATTAAAGAAGTGCTGATTAACTAATTGCCCTCGTTTAATCCCATTACCAATCACTACACCAGCAATGTATGAGGCCAATAAAATATTACCCCCAAGAACTTCTGCACCATAAGTCGCAATAATAAAGCTAGCTAACACAAACACCGGAATGAGGCCAAATTCAGATAGGTGTATACGGTTCAATAACCATACGGCCACCTTAGCAATACCGAAACCAACTATCATAGCGACACCTATTTGGGTCACCAGCTCTAAAGCTATCTCGGATGCCACAACACTCTTACTCGTAGACAGTGCCATATCGGTTAAGAAAATAACCAGTAGCATAGCTACCGGGTCGTTAGTCGCTGATTCAAATTCCAATACGGTATCGGTTTGCTCTTTTAGTTTGAGCTTTTTAGATTCAAGTATAGAGAATACCGCAGCGGCATCAGTTGATGACACAATGGCAGCAAATAGCAAACAAATGATAAAATCAAAATCTAATAACCAATATAGAATTACCGCGAAAAACAGGGTGGTAAACAGCACCCCAAAAGAGGCCAAAACCCCTCCCTCTTTATAAGCTACTTTTATCTTGTCAGTTGAGGTATTGATACCACCAACAAACACAATCATATTCAGTGCTAAACCGCCTATCCAGGCCGTTTTGTCTAAATCATCGTAAACAAAGTTAAACTCTCCATTACCTAACAGTAAGCCCACTCCCATAAAAATAAGCAACGAAGGAATACCTAAGGTTCTTGAGGGGTGATGCAGTAATATTCCAACCACGATCAAAATAGACATACCAATCATGATCATTTCAGTGGTCATAAAATATCCTTAAGTAAAATGTTTAAAAGTGATGCTACCGGGCGTAAACAGTTTATGAAGCTTAGCCTAGTTATATAACGATCTAGGAAAGAGAGTAAACAAAACAAGTTAGGGTAAAAAAGAGACTGTCACAAAAGTTTAATAATAAGTTTATCTAGTGTTCTTTAGCACTAAATATACTACAAAAAGCCCCCTCAATTGTTAATTCAATCTTAACCGCAGATGAACCCCCCACCCCACCATGTTTACTTAGCCGCAAAAAATCACGTAAAACGACCGTCACAGCGCAAAGGCCTAACAATTTATTGATTTAAGAAATCGACTCTTAAATTTTATTCATTTTGCAAAGTCCGTCTATTTTACTCAAGTAATGCCAATATCCACCAGCTGGCAATATTCTTTTGCCATAAAACACTGTCACTTAACTGTCATATTCCTCTGTCTTAATGCACTCGCCTTCAGTGAGGCACTAATTTGGTTTCGTATTTAGACAACTTAAAACAGAGTAGGAAAAGTGATGAAAAAAGTTATTGGCTTATTAACTGCTGTAGGTTTGATGGCATCGCCGCAGGTTTTAGCGGGTACTGTTACAGTATCAGGCTCAACCTCTGTTGCCCACGTCATGGAAGTACTGGCAGAAAACTATCAAAACGTATCGAACAAAAATGTTGAAGTACAGAGCACTGGTTCTTCAGCCGGCATTCGTGCAGCAAAAGATGGCACCAGCATGATAGGCATGTCATCTCGTAACGTGAAACAGAGCGAATTGAACAGCGATACCAAAGAGATCGTTATCGCAAGAGATGGCATTGCAGCTGCAGTAAATAATGCTAATCCAGTAAAGAACTTAACCCAAGAGCAAATTGCAAAGATCTATCGTGGCGAAATCAAGAACTGGAGTGAGGTTGGCGGAGAGTCTCGTCCAATCGTTGTGGTTACCCGAGAAAATGGTTCAGGTACTCGTGGGGCTTTTGAAGAGATAATGAAACTGCAGCGTACGATTAACGGCCACAAGGTGACAGCAATCATCCCTACCGCTCAAGTGGGTAATGGCAACGGTATGATAAAAACTATTGTCGCAAACAACCCATACGCTATTGGCTATATCTCATTAGGTAGTGTTGATGACAGTTTGCGCGCTATCGATGTTGATGGTGTTGCCGCGACAGATGACAACATCGCTGCAGGCGACTACCAAATTGCACGTCCATTTATTGTGTTAATGGATAAAAATGCCCCAAGCACAGCACAAGATTTCATTGAATATATTATGTCTGCTGATGGCCAAGGAATCGTCGCAAGCGAAGGTTATATCCGCGTTCAATAATCATCAACTATAAACAAAGAGAAGCGCAAGCTTCTCTTTGTTTATTCCATTTAGCGTCAGCCGCAATATGTCGAGACAAAGCGATGAACACAGCCAGTAAAGCCCGAGCGCAAGGAATGCAACTCGCCCCAGCAAAGAACTTTGATTGGAAAGAAGTATTTTTCCATCTACTTTTCTTAGCAAGCGCCATGGTAGGTGTAATCTCTGTGGCCACTATCGGGTGGTTTGTATTTCAAGAAGGGCTACCCGCTTTTAAAGAAGCGGGCATCGTCAACCTAGTATTAGGTCGAGAGTGGTTACCACCAGCTCTTTACGGCATATTCCCAATGATAGTGTCGACCCTGATATCAACAGCTGGCGCTGTGGTAATTGGTGTCCCTATCGCGATTTTAACGGCTGTGTTTTTAGCAGAATTGGCACCTAAATGGCTGGCCAACATTGTGCGTCCAGCTGTCGAGCTGTTAGCCGGTATACCTTCTGTGGTGTATGGCTTTTTCGGCCTAGTGATAATCGTCCCTGCTATCGAAACCCTATTTAATATCCCTGCTGGTAACACTATTCTAGCTGGGATAATTGTACTGGCAATCATGATATTGCCAACAGTGATAACCATTTCAGAAACTTCATTACGAGCATTACCTCCAGTATATAAGGAGGGAGCACTAGCACTTGGTGCATCGCATATTTACAGCATATTTAAAGTGCTTATTCCTGCTGCACGTAGTGGCATATTTACCGGAGTGGCGCTAGGTATCGCCCGCGCTATCGGCGAGACCATGGCCATCATTATGGTAATGGGAAATGCCCCTGCAATGCCTGGCTCTATACTTGAGCCCGCTAGAACATTAACCGCTAACATTGCGATGGAGATGTCTTATGCCACAGGTATCCACTCTAGCGCACTCTACTCTACAGGCATCGTCCTGTTGGTATTCATTGTGTTACTTAACGCCAGCTTGTTATACCTAAACCGTAAGAGGAGCTACTAATGCTTCAAGATAAGCGTATTTTTAATAGAGAGCGACAAGACAAACTGCTATTTGCAGCAATCTGGAGCGCTGCCGCCATCACCATCATGTTTTTACTTTGGGTTGTTTGGCATATTTTAAGTAACGGTTTAGCACACGTTAGTTGGGAGTTCATTACTGGTGCATATACCCGCATAGGCGAAGCTTCTGGCATTTGGGCCATGATCGTTTCTACGGTTTATATGGTGGGATTGTCACTCGCCATTGCAGCCCCAATCGGCATCATGACCGCCATATACTTAACTGAATATGCCGCACCTGGCAGTAAAGTCGTTAAAACCATTCGTTTCTGTACCGAGTCACTCGCAGGGATCCCCTCGATTGTTTACGGTCTATTTGGCATGACATTCTTCGTCACCACCCTAGGATTAGGCTTCTCAATCCTTTCAGGGTCATTAACTTTGGCAATGTTGATATTGCCGGTAATCATTCGTACAACCGAAGAAGCATTGCTGGCTGTACCAATGAGCTACCGTGAAGGTGGATACGCCCTTGGCAGCTCCAAAATCTATACGATATACCGCCTCATTTTGCCAAGTGCTTTGCCCGGCATTGTCACCTCAATAATCTTAAGTACCGGTCGAGTGATTGGCGAGTCTGCGCCAGTATTTTTAACAGCAGGTATGGTAACTCAGATCCCAGAGTCAGTGCTCGATTCAGGCCGAACCTTAACCGTTCACCTGTATAAGCTAACTCAAGAGCTATTTACTCAGCATGAATGGGATCAAGCCTACGCAACAGCTACCGTGCTGATAGTGTTGGTGTTACTTCTCAACATGACAACAAAACTAATTGCTACACGCATGAACAAACATTAAAAGGTTATCCCAATGAATAAGCTAGAAGTGAACAACTTAAATCTATTTTATGGCGATAATCATGCGCTAAAAGATATCTCACTACCTATACCTTCACGCCAGGTTACTGCATTAATTGGCCCGTCAGGCTGCGGAAAATCAACACTGCTTCGCACCTTAAACCGTATGAATGACTTAGTCGCTGGCGTAAAGATAGAGGGTGACGTGATGTTTGAAGGTGACAACATCTATCAAGACGTCGACGTTAAGCAACTCAGAATGCGAGTTGGGATGGTCTTTCAAAAGCCCAATCCTTTTCCAATGAGCATCTATGAAAACGTGGCCTTTGGGCTCAAAGCTCAAGGAGTGAAAGACAAAAAAGTATTAGATGATGCTGTCGAGGAAGCACTAAGCAGCGCTGCATTATGGGATGAAGTTAAAGACAGACTTGACTCGCCAGGCCAAGGATTATCAGGTGGACAGCAGCAAAGGCTTTGCATCGCCCGTACGATTGCAATGAAACCAGAAGTGATATTGATGGATGAACCCACCAGTGCACTCGACCCCATTGCCACCCATAAAATTGAGGAGTTGATGGACGAGCTGCGACAGAAGTTCACCATAGTAATCGTGACCCATTCAATGAACCAGGCTAAGCGGATCTCAGATAAAACCGCTTTCTTCTGGATGGGTGAGTTGGTCGAACACGGTGAAACCAATCAAATATTCAATCAACCAATCGACAAGCGAACTCAAGGCTATGTTAGTGGTGAATTTGGATAAGCAGTCACTATCAACAGTCACGCCATACCCTGTATGAGCGTGACTAGGGGCTGTTGATCTTTCACGGTTGTTTTTGCAGCAGTTTATTGGCTATTTTGACAAGGTGGAGGCTATGCCGTTTAGTTATTCTCCACAAATAGTCTACAACACAGTAAAAATAGCCAAGAAACGCGGCCCTTTG
>NZ_JBFRMK010000004.1:0-9266 GCF_041470405.1 Shewanella sp. 10N.286.45.A1 | reverse complement strand
GCATTTAGCTGATGTGAGCTTGCTAATCAATATGAGGCCGAGGAAAACACTTGGCTATTTAACTCCGTTAGAAGTTTTGACGGGCAAGCGTGTGTCGGTTATGCCGAGAATCTAGAGTGCACTGGCTAAACAGTAGCTCAGCAAGCAATAATAAGAAGGGGTAAATGAAACGACTTATCAGCGCAATGCTTATGTGCTCTCTCGTCTCTTGTGCAAGCATTCCGGATATGCCGAATACTCTAGAAGAGCTGAAACTAACTGGCGTTTACTCAAACATCGCTTCAACAAGAGAATACAATGCTCTTGTATCTGATATTAATGACTACATGGGAATGTGTTTCAATTCGTCAGGTGGGGTTGTTATGAATGGTGTAAAACTGGGAGGGTCTTCCTATTTTTATACCCAAATGGGTCGAGAAAACTCTACAGAATTTACAGGTTGGTTGCCTTCATCTGAAAAAGAGGCTAAATACGGCAGAATACCTAGAGTGTATGTGGAGGTCATGAATAAAGCTGATGGTGCTGAACTAGATATATTTACTGTCGGTCATATCATTGATGCACATGGAGATAATATTGTTGATATAGCGAAAGGAGATATCCCTACTAATTGTACTATGTGGAATTAATAGTAAGCTTTTCTTCACTCATCATAGACCCATCATTAATGTTAGTCGTCATTAATTAGAGTAAATAGCGTGTCTGCCTAAGTGTTTGAATTAATAGCGAATGGTGCTTTTTATTCAACCGCTTAGCGAAACCAATTGCTTTACTCTAAAGCCCCGCATAACCACCCATTATTAATCGTATTAGCTACTTGCTATAGGATTGACAATGGGTGGTTATAGGTTGTGCGCTAGAGTTAGAGTTAGAGTTTGAATCGTTTTACTAGACCATCTAAATCATTTGCCATTGATTTAAGTGCTTCACTAGAGTTTTCGATACTGGCTGAAGCTTGGGCACTACTGTCGCTACTGTCACTAATATTAACCACATGCTGATTGATCTCGTTGATCACCGCAGATTGCTCTTCCGTAGCGGCTGCGACTTGAGTATTCAGCTCTGAAATATGCATAACATTAACGGCGATTTCCTCAAGGGCTTGATGGGTTCTTTGTGACGCCTCAACTCCCAGTTTTGCCTGCTCACGCCCTTCATGAACCGATGACACTGCTGCTTTAGCTCCGTTTTGTAACTCAGTTATCATCTGATGAATTTCATCGGTAGAGTCGCTAGTTCGTTTGGCAAGATTACGCACTTCATCGGCAACCACGGCAAAGCCGCGGCCTTGCTCACCCGCTCGTGCAGCTTCAATAGCCGCATTTAATGCCAGTAAATTTGTTTGTTCTGAGATTGCCCTAATAACATCCAATACACTTGAAATTGCATCACTTTTTTCGGCTAAGGTTACAATATTAGTCGATACACTTTCCATGTTGGTCGCCATATCATTAATGGTTGAATTCGACTGTTCTACGACCGTTTGTGCCCGCTGTGCTTTTTGAGTGGCTTCGGTGGTTGATTGGGCGGCAACTGACGCATTACTGGCTATTTCAGCAATAGTGCTGCCCATTTCGTTAATAGCAACCGAGACTTGGTGGGCGCCATCACGCTGAACTTCAGTGAGTTTTTTAGAGTGTTGTGCATCTGCATAGACTTGCTGTGATGCGCCATTAACATCTAAGGTGGTTGTCGCAAGCTCTTGGATGACATTTTTTAATTTGCTGATAAACGCATTAAAACCCTGAGCTAAGCGGCGCATCTCCTCGTTGCCACTTTCACTGAGACGTTGGGTTAAATCGCCTTCGCCTTCACCTAGCTCTTTAAAGGTATCGGCCAGTTGATTTATTGGGCGCACTAAGGTGTTAGCTAAATAAATACTGATAAGGGTAAACAATGCAGCAATTGCCACAAAGGTGATGATGATGTTATTGCGAGAAGTGTCTAGGCCCGCGTATAGCTCTTCCATAGGGACTTGTGCAATGATGTACCAGTCTAAACTTGCAATGTAACTTGATGCAATTAACTGTTTATCTAACATAACATGAGCGTAATTTTTTTCGCTAATGAGCTGGTTAATATTAATTGAAGGGTATATGTCGGCAATGGTCTTTTTAGACTTGTAATCAATACTCGGATGCACCTTGATGACACCGTTGCCATCGACGAGATAAACAAAGCCAGATTTTTCTATTTTAAAGCTGTTGAGATAATCGACCATTTCGTCGAATGGCTTAGATACTCCTGCCACGCCGTAACCATTGGGTTGTTGGTAGTTAAAGTAAATATCAGTGGAGCCTTTGCTATCTTTATAGATGCTGCTGGATTCGGTTTTGCCACTGTTCTTGAAGTTAAAAAACCACTTCTCTCGTTCAGGATTGAAAACCCGTAAAAACCCATTTATGTTCCAGTGTCTTTGCTGGTCGTAATCGGTAAATGAAACGTTGCTAAAGCCGTTATCACTGGCCGTTTGTGCCAAGTATTGGATGATATATGGCTCGCTTTCTGCGCTTGCGCCTTCATCGAGCCACATTTTGATCATGCTGTTTGACGCAATTGATTGAGCCATGACCTTCATTTGGTTGATTTCACCATCAATGGCGTTGCGAATACGCTGCAATAGGTTAGGCATGTCTGATTGCTCTAATCGAGTCGACAGTACATTCTTTGCACTCGTTTGTCCGACATAAGCCACTATGCTAGTTGATGCTACTACCGCCAGTAGCATGACGGTGATTAATTTATTTCGAATGGATAATGTCGACAGAAAACTCATGAATATTGACTCCTACACACTGGCAAACTGAAAGTGTGACTATGGTTTAGGTTACCCCAAATTTTAATTGTTAATTATATCGACTTAAACGTTGAGATTGTGAGGTGTTAATGTGCAGGTTTGTGAACTAAGTGGTCAAATGTCCTGTGTTAAGGGTTTGTTTGCTTGCAATTTGAACGACTGGGCTATAAATGCTGCGCTATTGTTCTGTCGTTACTTGTGTGGTCGTAGATTTTATAGCCAAACAAGCCAATCATAGGCGGCTATAATGAATTGCCTATTTATCGGTTGGCTATTTTTACTTTAGTTATTGTTGTAAATATTGCCGATAAAATAGCTAATCAATTGTTTGCTAATGTTGATTAATGTTAAGTTACTGCGACATTTTCCATGTAGCCGCATCGCTTTGCGGTATTAACTATAATTACTACCTTGAGAATTTATATGAATAAACCCGCACAAATATTACTCGATCGTCTTGCTATAACAGCCTCAGCATTGTGTGCATTACACTGTATCGCTGCGCCTCTGTTATTAGTCATATTCCCGTCTTTACTCGCGCTTCCTGTGGGTGATCATTTTTATCACATACTTATGGTGTGGTTTGTTATTCCAACAAGCTCTATCGCTGTATTACTCGGTTGTACTCGCCATAAAGACACTGCTGTATTGGTGTTAGCTTTTTTGGGTATTACAGGGCTTGCTATCAGCGCCATTTATGGGCATGACCTTTTAGGTGAAATAGGAGAAAAACTAGCGACACTGACGGCGACTTTTCTATTGATTGCTGCACATTGGCGTAATTATTCGCTTTGTCGTAATGATTCATGTGATCACGCTAAAAGCGGCAAGTGCTAACAAATAGAAGTACTAATCATAGACACTCGTGGTTATCTACATGTTTGTGTCATTCACTTCAACTTTAGGTATTACTTAACTAGAAGGTGGGTAAATACAAGTGGGGTTAGAGGCGAGCGTTAGTTTTATCATTTCCGATAGTCATGGCTTTGTTAGCAGCTATCACTTATTACTAAAACTGCTTTGTTAATTTGTTATAGAGTCTCTTTGACGATAAAAATGATATGTTGTAACATAGCGCGCAAATTTGACCCCACTCTAAAGAGTAAAGTACGTGAAGAAGCATTTTTTATATTCACTAATTATCATGTCTAATGGTGCGTTAGCGCAGGATAATATTGAACAAACCTCAGAAATTAATGATGATATTGAGCGCATTGAAGTCAACAGACTATGGCAGCCATATCGTGGTAATGTGCCACTGATTGATACTCCACAAGCGGTGGATCGTATTAACGCTGAGACCATAAAAAATGAGGGCATTACCCGTTTTATGGATGCCTTGGATTTTTCGCCTAGTATCGTAAGGCAAAACAATTCTGGTGGCATGTTTGACAGCTTCGCTATTCGCGGCTTTTCTGGAGATGAGAATAACCCAACCGGTTACTTAGTTAATGGCTTCAACTCTAGAGGGTATAACGGCAATAGAAACACGGCCAATATTGAAACGATTGAAGTAATGAAGGGGCCGGGTTCAGCATTGTATGGACAGGGTGAACCTGGTGGCACTGTAAATATCATTACTAAAAAGCCTCAGTTTGAAGAGCAAGGATACATTCAAGGCACCTTAGGTAATTATAATCAAAAGCAAGTGGAGTTTGACCATACTAAAGGGATTACCGATACCGTTGCTTACCGCTTAAATGGTTTTTATGAAGATTCCGATACCTATCGTGATCATGTTGATATTAAGAGCTTAAACTTAAGCCCTTCACTGTTGTGGAATATCTCTAACAGCACCAGTTTAAGTTATGAAATGGAAATTCTTGATCAGAAAAAGCCGTTGGACCGTGGTGTGTATGTGTTAGATAACGACTTTGATTCAGTTAACTCTTCTGATTTCTATGGTGATACTAGAGATGGGGCGCACACAGTTAAAGCGCTTGGGCATCAATTACTGCTAAATCATCAGCTGAATGACAGTTGGCATATGCTAACTGGCTTAGCTTACAGAGATTCATCATTTAAAGGGCAATCTTCAGATACCGAACTTTCTGACGGCAGACAGTTGATTTATACCGATCCGAATACCTTATCAAGACAGCGAAGAGAGCGTGATTATCAAGCGCAAGACTTATCGGCGCGTTTTGAGGTTAGTGGTGATGCCACATTGGCTGGGTTTAAAAATAACTTACTGATTGGATTAGATTACTATGACTTTAAATTAGACACTGATTACAGAGTGTGGCGAACTGCTTGGGGCTCAGGTGATCCAACTTATTCAATTGATCCTAATAATCCTGATTACACCATGGATCAGCCTGAAACATCGCCAACGACTTTAACCTCTGAAAAGCAAAAAGGTCTTGGTTTTTACGCACAAGATTTAATTGAATTGACGGATAAAACCAAGCTATTGCTTGGTTTCAGGGTCGATCAATTTGAACAGAGTATTTTTAATAAGCTGGATAACGAATCACAAGAGCAAGAGCAGACTGAAGTCTCTTCTCGCTTTGGCTTCGTTTATGAAGTCAATGACAACATAAATCTGTACACCAGTTATGCTGAGGGCTTCAGACCTAACCCAGGCCTTGATTCAGACAGAAATGCATTTGAGCCTGAGCAAACTAAATCGTTTGAAGTTGGTTTGAAATGGCAGAACGTTGCAGACATGTTCTCTGGTAGCCTTGCTGTTTACGATGCTAGTAAAACCAATATGTTAACTGCTGAGCCTGACACTGGGCTTTCTGCAACCTTAGGTGAAGTTGAAAGCCAGGGTGTTGAGTTTCAGCTAACGACTCAGTTGACTTATGACACCAATATTGAGCTTGCCTATGCTTATACTGATGCCAGAACAGCTAAAGATTTGATTGATAGTGACTGGGGCGTGCCTATCCCTAAAGGTTCTCGCCTAATTAACGTTGCTGAACATGCAGGCCATGTTTCATTGAAGCACTACGCTGACATTATGGGTAAAGAAGCATACTTTGGCGCCACGGTTAATTACGTAGGCGACCGTTTGGGTGAGACGACTGACCCTGATTATATTTTGCCAGCATACACCCTTGTAAATCTTTCTGCTGCAATCAACTTAACCAGTAGGTTTAGTTTTATGCTCGATGTGAATAACTTGTTTAACGAACAATATTTTGAAAGTTCTTACCATAAGTTATGGACCATGCCGGGTGAACCGATTAACTTTACCGCAAGTGTTAAGTACCAGTTTTAATTGCTAGGTATATAGCGCCTTAACTTCAGTAATACTGTATGAGCCGTTGCGTTATCACTCATTGACAGCAGTCAATGAGTGATGAAAGCAACGGCTTTGATGCTGCGTTAATGAAATTGAACCTAGACTGTAAATCTGAATGACAACAATCAGCTTGGGGTTAGCGCTCCCCGCGAGCCTGTCCAGCGCCACCATTTAGGTAAGTGGCCGATATCACCGCTGCACCAACGCCATTGCAGAACCCGCTGAAATGACATTAAAAATTGACCTAAAGGTTTTTTCTTAGAGAGTTGAGATGAAACTAAGGGTTGTTTCATCTCGGTCAAGCTAAATTCTCTTAGCTTGGATTAGCACATTCATTACATAAGCACTGCAGTTCAATTTGCGAGTTAAGAAGTTGAAAGTCCGCTTGGTTAATACTTTCTTTTAATGCCTCTATCACACTTGCTTGAATGGCTTTTTCTGCGACTTTGCCACAGCTCTTACAAATTAAAAATTGAGGAACTTGGTGCTCGTGATCGCAAGTGATGTGTGAACAGGCGAGGTATTTGTTTTCTGATGACAGCTTATGCACCAGTGGCAACTCATTGAGTATATCGAGCATACGATATACAGACATAGGTGCTAACGACTCTTGATGTGCCGTTCTGTACAAATCGACAATTTCATAAGCCGACAATGGCTTACTGGAGTTGAGTAATACGCCTAATACATTTTTTCTCTTCGTCGTTAGCTTGACGCCATTGTTGCGACATATTTGTTCTGCTTTAGCAAAAGTAACAGCGAGACTGGGGTTAGGCATAGTTAAGCTCAAGGAGATCGTTATTGCGGTTATTATTTATTGTCGAAGCGATATTGTAAATGATAAACAATAAAAGAACCTAGCATCATTCAATAATTAACGCCTTCTGTGATTTTACACCGCTTCTTTTGATAATAAGCATCGAATAGTCAAACTGTTACTCCATATATTTGAACATGAATACCTTTTAGGAAGCTAAACCGAATATTACTCGTTAAAGCGGCCTTTAGCCTTTTTTTCAATAGCTGTTTGAGCTGTAATTGGTATTAAACGCGGCCACAAAAAAGCGCAGCTTGTGCCGCGCTTAAGTTTTAATTTGGTTAGCTTGAGCAATCATTAATTCTTCAGTGAAAGCATTTGTTTGATCTGGGCTTGCTCTGCATCGGTAAGCATAGTTTCGTGGGCGACTTGCATATTAGTTGGGCAACGGCTTTCATTGTCTAAGGCCTTGTCAAACACTTGGAAGTGGCTACCTGATACTGTTTGATATTGGCAAACTAACAAGTTCTGATCCGTCTTTGATTTGACTAAATCAGCGGTTACCGCAGTATTGGGTGAGGCATGCACGCTGCCAATTGAGACAAATAAAGTCAGCGCGATAGTGGTTACTGTTTTCACTGCTGTAGTTAACATATTGGTTAAATTTTTCATCTGTCGCCTCTGCTTAATCATCCTAATTCGATAATTAATATAGCTGCAGAATGCTGTACCGTAACTTAACGATTGATTAACTAGGGGCTGTTGACCTTTCACGGTTGTTTTTACAACGGTTTATTGGCTATTTTGACAAGGCGGAGGCTATGTCGTTTAGTCATTCTCCACAAATAACCTACAACACAGTCAAAATAGCCAAGCAGCGCGACCCTTTGGATTCGTTTCAATGCTTTTATTCTTTTATGACGAGAATGTGTTACGAGATTTTTGCTTAGTCAGCTAAGCAGCATCGCTCAAGTCTGGTACTAAAATAATTATTACTTAGGGTAAAGAATCGAACAAAACTAAGCTAAAAAGATCAACAGCTCCTTGCTAAAGAATGGATAAGGCTGCAATAAGTTCGGCTATGTTGGTGATCTTTCGAGTAAGCTTTAGCTGTGAATTGGAGCGAGGAGTTGCATGCCCTACGGTTAATGAACACCGCAGGGCGATACTTTTACAACTGGTGTTATCTGTTAAGCACAAATTGATCTATTTGATTTTGGGCTAAGGCTTGATTCATTGTGCCCTTAAGTAGCTTGTACATTAAAATAGAGGCATCAATCTCAGCTTTACGATTGGTTAAACTTTCAATATTCAACCCCAATGGGATATTGAGTGGAAGTACCGCCGCCAAAATTTTCAGTAGGTTACTGTGATTAACCTTGATTGACTCATAAAGAGGATCGTCGGCTGACAAAATACGATCGCGGGTCGCTTCGGGAACGGATACACCTAACCAGTTGATAAACTCTAAGGTTTTGGCACTACCACAAGGGGAGAATGTAAGGATCACTCGATTTGGCTTTACATTATTGAGTGCACATTCCTCAGCGTAGCTGGTTAACATATCGATAGTTGCTTGGGCGTTATACACCGCTTGAGTGATGTAGTACTCACAGCCAAGGGTCGACTTACCTAGTAGACGAATATGTTCATTCTTTTTACTTAAATGGCGCTCTGCAATTGCAACACCACCAAGATAGAACTCTTGCGAGTGTGCGGCTAACACCCGGTAAGCGTCATTTAAAGGCAATGAACTTGCAGCTTGAGTCGATGGCGAACCGACTAACACTAAATCTCTTACGTTATTTTGATACCAAGCACGAGACAGCCATTCATTAAAGCTCTCCTCATCAAGACCGGCGACACTCTTATAGGCGATAACAGGTTTGGCTGACTTTTGATTGAGTAGCTGAGCATAGGTGCCAGAATCATATGTGGCCTTAAACGGAAAAGGCCGCGGGGTATCAATACGGCTGGTTTCATCTTGAATATCGTAAATGATTAAACCATCGAAACTTATCTCATCAAGACGGGCTAACAACTTATCAGCAATGGTACTGACCGATTCAAAATCGGTATCGATTTTGGGTGGGGTTGTACCAATAAAGTAGATCCCACGGTGATGATCGGACGAACGCTGTTTTAATGATTTTTTCATGTTTAGCCGTCTAGATGGATATTGGCCCCATTGTGTCCTAAATCGTGGCGATTGTTAAGGCTCAATAAGATAAAATTTTTTAATACCCAATTTAGTGGGTTTATTATAAGCGGTGTCGGAGACACTTTCCTTAGCTTCCTTTTCTCGAAGACCCAAAAGGTAAGCTAGTGATAAATAAGTGATGGCTCTCCATTGTAGGGAGTCATGTTTAAAAATAACCTGCTTAATCAATCATTCGTTATCACTATGATGCTATTTCTGCCCGTGACAATGTAATACCAATTACATTAAGTATTTGAGCAGT
>NZ_JBFRMK010000003.1:0-31160 GCF_041470405.1 Shewanella sp. 10N.286.45.A1 | reverse complement strand
GATTTAAGCTGTCTTTAGTGGCCTATTTTTTTAGCCGTGTGTAGTGATACTGAAAACATGAAATACGACAATTTTCATCATACCCTGACACCCCCCCCCCCACTTCCGGTTAGTGTACGTTATCGTGAAGTCGGGGTTTTGGATCTATTTAAACTGGATGCAACTAAGTTCACCTAAGAGGTTTCGTGAAAACATGCCGTCCAAAAGCACCACTAAAAACGCTCTCAACAGCCTGATATAATAGAGTTATCAGCACGAAGTTCTTCGTGTTCTATCTAGGCTCCCTCTTATGAATAATCAAACTCCAACGGCGTTGTTTTTGTCACGCCTTGCGCCCAGTGGGCGTAGACCTTTGCACAGTCAATTAGGCACTGTTAAAAAACTTTTAAAGTGGAATGGTGAAGTAGAAGCGCAGCCATTTCATACATTGAACTACGCACAAATTGAATACGTTAAACGGCACAAGCTAGATGAAGGGAAGTCCCCCCGAACTGTTAATCTGGTGGTGTTTGCACTCAAGGCCATTGTGAAGACGGGCTTTCTGATGGGTGTGGTGGACGATATGCAATGGCGGCAGGTACAAGCGGTTAAGCGGCTCCCCATCAATCCAAGTAGCCGAGGTAAGGCGTTATCATCCAATAGTGTGGGTGAGTTGATCACCATCAGCTATCTGGATAAGCGGTACATAGGTAAACGGGACTGCTGCATATTGGCCATATTCCTCAGTACTGGCCTAAGGCGTTTTGAGTTAGCCAACCTAACAGTCAGTGATATCCACCTTAATAAACGCACCTTAACGGTCAAGTCCGGCAAGGGTAAAAAACCACGCAAGCAGCCGATACCCACGTGGGCGTTAACCTATATCGACAACTGGCTAAGGGTGAGGACACACCAACCAGGAGGCTTGTTTAACCCCATCTGGAACAATGTCATTAAGCATGACCGCAGCCTCAGCAGTGCCGCCCTCTATCAGATAGTCAAAGCACGTACCCTTGCCGCCACTGACATCACCATTTCCCCACACGATCTACGCCGCACCTTCATTACCGAACTGCTCAACCAAAAAGTCGATTTAAGTACCGCCAGTAAGCTAGCTGGCCACGCTAATGTCACCACCACACAGATCTACGACAAACGTGATGAGTCGGTTATGAGGGAGGCTATTGATCAGCTGGACTATCGGCTAAATGACTCACTTATTGATCCGTTAAAAACGCAACAAGACGGAGGTAGTCATGACTAGAGTTCATGCATTGATACCCGAGGACAACCTGATTGTTGAGGTTTCTCCAACACTGGCTCACCAAGGCAGTGCTACGTCCTACGCCTACAGCGCCCTTACCTCTGGTTATGTTGATAACACCGATTTGGAGGAGCTAAATAGCCGCATGGTTAAAGTGGTCTGTGGCAAAGGGATTAAACTTGGCATTGGCAACAAGCTTAATGCCTTAACGCACCACCTCAAGAAGCAAAGAGCTCAAGCAACTACCAGTAACCTAGACCACAACAGCAAGCTACTCTCTCAAGGGCTAGGGCTACCTGATGACGGCTGGAAGGTGGTGAAGTTTATTGCGGTGATGAATGCTAACAAGGGGCTATTTGATTTGATCAATAAGATCCTCCCAGAGGATAACTACGCCAATGCGATGTTCGCCCACATGTTTGGTATACCTGAGGCCAAGCTGATTGAGGTATTAAAGGCACTTATAACAACAGGTCTGTTTGACCAATTCTTCGATACCAGCCTGATTGACTTTATGAATCTACCACAGGCTATCACTAGCTTACTGTTAGGTGCCAAGGTCGAGTATTACATCAATCTCATTGAGCCTTTTATACAGTCCAAGCCAAAGTCTGAGCTTAAGCTACGCCACTTTAACCACCTTGAGTGCGACACCTTGCAGCAGTTCTTAGATATCAGTATCAACCAGTCCATGCAGGGGATTAACATTCTGCTTTACGGGCTGCCCGGCACAGGCAAGACCGAACTAGCCAAGGTGCTGGCTGATAAGACGCACTCTCATCTTATTGCCATAAAGCCTGTCGGGGATGAAGTGTCTGAAGAACGCGGCCAGTTCAAGAAGCAAGCCTTCAGCTCAAACCTGCGATTACAGTACCTAACACTGGTACAGCGTCTAGTTTCACCTGATGAGAAGACCCTACTGCTGATAGATGAGTGTGAGGATATCTTTGAGCAGAGCATATCCCACCGGGGATATGGTAAAGATATGCTGCACGATCTGATGGAGCAAAACACCATACCAACTATCTGGATAACCAACCATATTGATTCTATTCCCCATAGTTGTATTCGCCGTTTCACCTATGTCCTCAATGTCACTATTCCTGACAACCGAGTGATGGAAAGCCTGATGGATAAAAGCTTTAAAGGGCTTAGGGTATCCAAGGTGTTTAAACAGCAACTGGCTACATTGCCAGAGCTAACACCAGCACATATCTCTAGTGCAGCCTTTGTTACTCACAACACCCGGCTTACAGGAAAAGCTGCCGAACACAATATTGAGACCATGGTTAAGAGCACTTTAACCGCATGTGGTCAAAGCTCTCACACCAACAACTATAAACCGCAACTCTCCTTCTCAACTGAGTACCTCAACATCAAGGGTGGCAACCAAGCCATTGTCCAGCTAGAGAAATCACTGGATAACACCTGCGATATCCGCACCTTGTTAGTCGGGCCGCCCGGTACAGGCAAAACAGCGGTAGTGGAGTACTTGGCCAATAGCTGCAACCGTGAACTGGTCACTATCAGGTGTTCAGATGTACTGGGTAAGTATGTGGGAGAGAGTGAAAAGAATATCGCCCGTATCTTTCAGCAGGCCAATGATAACAACAGCATATTGTTCTTCGATGAGGTGGATAGCCTACTGCTAGACAGAGGCGGCTTAAACGCCAGTTGGGAGATACAGCAAGTGAACGAACTGCTGACACAGATGGAGTGTTTCAATCAGCCATTCTTCGCAGCAACTAATTTCTCAGAGCGTCTAGATAGAGCTGTACTACGTCGATTCGATTTCAAGCTATCGTTTGATTATCTGACAGAGATACAAGCTCAGAATCTGTTTAGGAGCGTCACAGACACCGATACGTTAACGACTCAGACACTCAGTTCATTTGACTCACTTAAGCTGCTGACTCCCGGCGACTTTTCTATCCTAAAGCGACGAATCAAGTTGAGTAATTTCAAACTAAGCATCTATGAATGCCTAGCCATTCTCACCACCGAGAACAACAGTAAGCCCGGTAACCGAACCATCGGCTTTAAGTAACCCATGTCACCAAAGGTTAAGCAATCACCGCCAAACATGCAGTATTCGAGCGGTATCACTTAAGCCGCAACCATACACCCGATGACTCACCCATCTCATAGGTAGGCCATCAACTAGCTCGACCACTAACCACTAACCACTAAAGGTAATCACCATGACTACATCATTATTGAGTTCACTCAAGGTCACCGCTCGCCCAGAAGACGGCAGCAAGAACCCACTTATTCAACGTAGGGAGAAGTTACTCACCAAGTTAGGCCAGCAAAAGATATTGGCCACCGCCCTAGTCGAAAACGAAACCCACACCTTCTACCGTGAGAAGTGGGTAAAAGATGAAGAGACTGGCGAGAAAGAGAAGGTGCAAGTTCCTAAGAAGGTCAGCCCATGGTTCTACAAGCGTAACAACCGTTACTACCTTGAGGTGCGCAGCGGCAACAAGCCACTAGAGCTACAAAAAGGGATGCACGCCATAGAGGTAGGCGAAGAAGACGCGTTAGTGACAACAATTGAGACCATTATCCAAGCTGTGGTCGCTGGCGAACTAGACCCTTTGCTCACTAAAGGTAAAAAGCCGGGCGCGGCAAAAGAGAAAACTAACAGTAAAAACCAGTAAGCAAACAGCCCCACTCCCCTTACCCCCTAATGTTCAAAGCTTAAGCCTGATATGAGTCAGGCCAAGCTTTCACTTGCCTAACTAACGGACGTCACAATGACTATCAAAATAAAACACCAAGACCTTTGCTTACCTATTTCGCCCATGTTCGCCATGCACTTAGCTGAGCTAATCAGTAACCATCAAGCAGCCTCAGCCATTACTGTTAACTTCAGAGATCCAAACTACACTGCTGAACGCGGTGGCTTTCATCCAGTAGAGGTCAGATTAGAGAAAGAGACGAATGCAGAGCATGGCGACCAGTGGCGGGTCTGCTACATCACCGACTTTAGCTATGTCGGCATTGGTTACACAGCCGAACTAACCAAGGAGCTAGACTTTGATTTTGATAGCGGCATTTTCCAAAACGCCTTAGGCATTAAACCAATAGAGCAAGCAAGTGAAATACACCCAATATGGGAACAAAACTTTCTTGCCTATAGCCTTGGGATTAAAGCTTATCAAGTTGAAGTTACGCCTGAGTAATGATTACCAGTCCTGTGACCTAGATAACTTCAATAAAATTGGTATTCTAGGCGTGCAACCCAACGCCTAGCTAAGGAACAACAATGGAACTATACAAACAAGAATTTGGCCAACAATTTGAGCTTGGCTTCGACTTAACCCTGCACCCTTGGCTAGTAGACAAAAGCTGGCATAACGATGTATCACCAAGCTTCTACTTTACAACACCAGCTGGCTTTATGGTTCTGTGGGTCGATTATGAAGATCCGAAGCAACGAGAAGACACTGAGCAAGATAGGTATGTTGTGATGACAGCCGTTAACAGCGGTACAGATGAGTATCCTGAAATACATCATGATGAAGAAAGCACTGTCGTTTTCTCATCAAATCAAATCGATAGCTCCGTAGCCTATTTACTAAGTGTTCATACAGCTAAAGTTGCACATACGTAAGCTCCAGAGAACTTAACTGCATTCCTGATTTTCATCCAAATATTTGCTTAATTCCTTAGCCATAAAAGTGTTAGCATACACGCTGCACGGTCGATGGTTCTTCACTAACTCTTAATTTCGGTTGCATTACTTCATGAATAAACCAATTCTTTTTTCTTTTTTCTCAGGCTCTGGATTTTTAGACCTCGGCTTTGAAAACGCCGGATTCGAGGTGGCGTTTGTAAACGAATTTCATCCACCATTTTTAGAGGCGTATAAATACACTCGTGCACAAATGAAGCATAAAGCGCCTAGTCATGGCTATAGCTTAAACAGCATTGAAGATTTTCTATCAGGGGAAGAAGGACTTGAATTCAGTACTAAAGTAGAAAAAGCAAAGTCAACTGGACGGCTTGTTGGGTTCGTTGGCGGACCTCCATGCCCAGACTTCTCTGTCGGTGGGAAAAATAAAGGGAGCGAAGGCGATAATGGTAAGCTTACTCGTACCTATGTTGACCTTATTATAAAAGACAACCCTGACTACTTTATCTTTGAAAATGTGAAAGGTCTATGGCGTACAAAGCGCCATAGAGAGTTCTACGACAGCATGAAGGATCAGCTAGTAAAAGCTGGTTATGAACTTACAGACCGACTAACGAACAGCATTGAGTATGGCGCTCCTCAAGACCGAGATAGAATATTTTTATTCGGTATTAAACGTAAACATATTAGTCATAAGCTGAATGGTTCTGAACTCAGCACTGCTTTTAACTGGGATAAGCATTTAACAGTTGATATCGACGAAGTTATGGGCAAAGGCAAATGGCCCGACATGTGCCCTTTTTCGGAAGATACTGTGACAGACTATATTGAACACATTACTCCTAAACAGAAGGAGTTATCGATTCAGTACTGGTTCGATAAGAATGATGTATTAAATCACCCAAATGCTAATCATCACTTCCAACCTAAATCTGACAAGTTTAAGTTTATTCAGGAAGGTGACGACTCTAAAAAGTCATTTAAACGTCTTCACCGATGGCGATATTCACCAACGGCTGCATATGGAAATAACGAAGTTCACCTTCATCCATACAAGGCACGTAGAATTAGTGCAGCAGAAGCTCTGGCCATTCAGTCTTTACCCGCTGACTTTCATCTGCCAGCCACGATGACCCTGAGTAATATGTTCAAAACTATTGGCAATGGTGTTCCATACCTTGCAGCAAAAGGTTTAGCTAACACAGTCAATGACTTCTTAAAGAAATATACGTAAGTTAGACTTCAGCACTGGACAATAAGCTACATATAAAAGCATACTCCTGAAAGGTCTTAGTAGTGCATGCCGACTTAAACGGCGCCAACCACTACTGAGCTTTCAAATATATGGAGTAAAGCTTAATGCCACAATTAGTGAAGAATGATCGCAACGGTAAAGCGATCGTAGATACAAAAAATGCCTTTATTACGTCAATTAATGGCCTTGTCCCTCATGAATCATGGGATTATGACTCTCATCTCGATTACATCCAAAAACTAGTTCAAACTGAAGACTCTAGAGTTACTTCAGGAGCTATATCCAATTGCCGAGGAACTTGGTTTGAATGGATGATAGCCATAGATATATATAACCACTGGTGTACCAATGGTCATAACCTCCTAATGCTGCCATTACCTAATATAAGCCGCTTTGATAGTGCTACGCTTTACCAAGAAAGTGTTTGTGCATACATTTTCGATCTAAGAGCCAAACTGAAAGTCTCTCTTGATATCGAGCTGATCACCTCTAATCCTGATTTCGTCATATTTGATACCACTGCCTTTACCGGATTATTACCAAGGGACCCCATAACAGTAGTAAATAACGAAACTATAGATTTCATTGAAAATATCTTTCGAAAGTTTATAGGTGAATGCAGCTTTACCGACATCCTTGGTTATATGGCTACTAAAACTTCTCTACGTCCAGATCGTCGATTACAAATAGTTCACGAAGGTAGCTTAACAAAAGCGCTGTATGTTCATCTACAAACTAGGTTATGGATAGATAAGCCACGTTCAATAAAATATTTCGGTGCTTCACTAAAGCTAAATGATAAAGACAGGCAAGCATTAAAGACCGTAGCAACACACTCAATCACAACTGTTTTGTCGGAACCAGAAAGAGCAGTAGATGAATGTTTCGAACTATCCTCAAGAGATAAACTACTTGACGCAATACGAGAGATGACAGCATTACTTTTCCCTGAGCTAGCTCTAGAAGGAGCTACTCATGGGTAAAAATTTATGCCTCGTTTTAGGCAATGGTTTTAGCATAGACCTTATTAAACAAGCTAAACTTGAAAAAGAGATTGATGTCGTCAACCTTTTTAGCAAAGGAGCTGAAATCCCCTGGCCTGAAACAGGACAGGCTGGATATCTGTCTTTCAAACATTGCCCAAACCTATGGAATTTAGGCGCTCGCCCAAATATGGGCAAAGATGATGCTATGGCTCTACTAGAAAATATTATCACTTGTTTAAATGTACATATCTTAAACAATAAGCCAAGGGTTCCTGATGGTAGTGCAAAACCAAATGACATATATATCAACGCATATTATGAGCTAACTAGTTATTTGAGGACATTATTCAGTTACTACAATTCACTAGTTCCAGATGGATCGTTAACACAAAAACTAGATGGCTGGGCTTGGCTTGATTTTTTAAAAAGAGCCAATGAATCAGAAATATATGAATCAATATCTATCATCACTTATAATTATGATACTTGGCTAGAACGCCTTCTAATAGAGAATGATATTTCATTTAAGCTTTCACAGGTTGAAGGTGGTAATAATGGCGAATCTCCTAAGATCACGTTGATAAAACCACACGGTTCGATTAGCTTCTACCATAAAAACCAAAGCCTAGCAGAGTATGAAATAGGTTATGGAAAAGATATCCCCGGTGAAGCTACAACTGACGATTTTGAAACAAAATATGATATACCGCTAAGTAAATGTCTTGTGAATGCTTTAGTCCCACCAGCAGGAGATACAGAACGAATTAAACAGTCATGGTCAGGGCAAATACGAACCTCCGCAGCAGGATGTGCTAAAAAGCTTAAATCCGGCGATGAACTAATGATTTGTGGTATTTCATATTGGCATGTTGATCGTTCAGAAATAGATGAACTTATCACTTGCTGCTCTCCAGAAGTAAATACATTTATGTTTAACCCATATCCTAATGTTGCTATGGATGCTGTATTAACAAGTCTTTTCAAAAACTATGTTTATCATGATGATAGTTCAGTATTAAACAAGAGGCTCATGCTATGACTCTTTTTAAAAGAGAATCAAACACAATTTCCTTAGCTACCTTTTGGGAAAACTACCAACTTAAAAAATACAACTTTGAGCCTGGATATCAAAGAGACAGCATATGGTCAACTGAAAAACAATCTTTTTTGATTGATAGCATTTTAAAAAACATTCCTATTCCTCCTATTTTTCTTCATTTGACCATTGATGATAGTACTGGTAAAACTTCGTTTGCGGTTATTGATGGGAAGCAACGCTTAACATCAATTATTGCATTCATTAAAGGTGAGATAACCTCTTCATCTGATGGGGATGATTCACCATTATATGTAGAGAATTTGGCAGGAATTGAGTTCAAAGACCTTGATAAAGAAATATATAGAGATATAAGAAGAGACTTCTGGAGGTACTCAATTCCAATTGAATACATTGACTCGGATGATAAAGAAACTATTGATGCTATTTTCGATAGATTAAACCGAAATGGTGAGCCACTCCAAGGTCAAGAGCTTAGAAGAGCCAGCTATTATGGAACGAATCTTCTGAATTTTATTGAAAATATGTCAAAAGAAGCTTTTTGGCAGAAAAGGCTAGCTAACGTTGATGTTAAACGCATGGAAGATAGAGAGTTTATTTCTGAGATACTATTTTATCTACTAGAAGGTACTCCTCTCAAATCAGACCAAGCAGAATTAGATTTGATGTATAAAAAATACAAAGACATAGACATTAACAACCGTGGGGTTGGAAATATGTTTATAGAAATTACAGCTTATTTGGACTCCTTAAATGTTGACTACGAACAACATAAAGTATCGGGTGTATCTCACTTGTATGCTCTATGGGGATTAAGCCTTTATTGTCTAGAGCATGGCATTGATAAAGACCAAATTAAAATGAAGTTAGCAGTTTTCTATACTGGCTTGCGGGCTGATGTAGACAGTAATCAAAACTTCCTTGATTATAAGAAAAGCATGGCGTCTTCAACCAGAATGAAAGGGCCTCGTGTAAAGCGTGTAAGCGCTCTTAAGGAGTTTCTTGAAATATAGTCTATATTTCAAGAAACAACACAGGCTCTAAAGTATGCTTTGTTCTAGTCGATGTATTGCAATACAGAAATAACGATCAGAATTTACCTCTATACCTTCGTTTACTCATCTGGGAAACGAAGGTATAGAAGACTGCTCCAAAGGTCAGGTTTGAAGTCGATCCGGCTATAAGTCCCGCTCAAGCTTTCAACGCTACTGCATTCATTTTCCAGTCATCTCTAACACCAGGCCATCTACTACTGGCAGTACATGCTTAAGCTCGGTTGACTTGTGCGTGTAATTGCCCGTAATCCCAAACGAGCTAATTTCATGACCTACAACTTGCTGCACTAAGTTTACTTGCACACCAGCATTCATCACCTTAGTAATAAATGTATGGCGGAAACTATGAAACGATCGGATATGACCTAACTCATTAGTTGAGTCGATCTCAAGATTTTGCAATTGCCTCGCAAACCACGCGGTCACTACCTCACTATTATTCACACTATCAAATACTCGCTCCTTACAGGACTCCACATAATCGATGAAGCCAGCATTGATTAGATCCATATGTAACGGTATTTTACGTTTAGCGTTGCCTGTTTTTAGCTTTTGGCTTTCGTGTACATCAGTGATCAGTAGGTAATGACGCTTAGTCGCAGTATCAAACTTAACATCCTCTTTGCGGAGTTGAACTAACTCTCCACGCCTAGCACCAGTGTAGATGCCAAGATAAACAATCCACTTACGCCAAAGCTGTTTCTCATTATCAGCCGCTTTGAGGAATACTTGCAGTTCTGCATCATCAAACACGCCACGAGTTCTAGACTTAAACTCACGCTTTATCGAGCAGGGAGAAGCATTGATATAGCCAATGGTGTCACCTTTAGCGTAGGCAAAAATCCCCTGTAACCACTTGTAATAGTGGTGCACCGACTTAGTTGATGCTAAGTCCTTTTCAGGTACATCAACTTCTAGGCGCTCAGACCAAGACATTTTGCTGTATGGGGCGATATTCATCTTTGGCAATTCGAAGCAACGATCTATAAATCGACCAATGTCTTTTGGAGTATAAAGATCGATAGGCTTATCTTTGACCAGTGCTTGCCAAACCACATATTTTCTCGTGTAGTCCGATTGCATTTTGTCTGATAGATTTTTTTTAGCTATTTTGTGTTGTAGGAATTCGGTGTAAACCTCAGAGAAAAGGGGTGCATCACTGATGGTCTCAGCACTCGGTGTCGGAGTACTGACTTGTGGCTGGGCAGTTTGGACTAACGACGCTAATTCTCGCTCTCGCACACCATCTTCATTCGCAACGCTTTCGATTAGTGAGTTTTGGATCTGTGTAGAGGATTTGAGCTTACTCATTAGCACCTGAAACTCTATCGAATTTTCATTTACCGCAAAACCATGAGTAGCTAATGTATTTCTTGCCGTTGAGGCTAACCCTTGGTTATTAACCTCTTGTTCTTCTTCGGTGAAACGAACAAGAACACTTGCTAAAAACTGTATAAAAGCAGATTTTTCAACACTAGATAAACCACCTACATATTCCACCAGTTTTTGATCTGACGAAATACTGCATCCATCTTCATATATTGACTTATAAGCATGGTGAAAGCTGTCAGGGAAACCTAATGGGCAATTCTTGCCTAGTACCTTAAGTAGGTGGGCATTGTCATTATAAGACTGCTCTAACTCTGCAACGATAGGGTCAATGTGGTGCATCTTGAGCTGTTTTTGCATACTGACTTTAAATCCATTTACTAATCGATCAATCTCTTCAGTTTCATGCTTTTGGAAAGCCAGTACAAGCTTTTTCAGTTTAGCAGTCTCAATGCTTATTTTCTTCCATGAAACAATGGCTTCACTAAAGTCAGTTGATTGTAAACTCAAGGTGAATTGGAACTTCACTCGATGTCTTCGCAAGATAAAGCGGAAGTAATAAGTGTTGTTGCGCAGATAGAGATGATTGAATCCATAAACGGCTTTCATGACAAGCACCCCACAATCTGAATTAGATTACGAAGTCGACTTTTAATAGATATATGTCTGAGATAGTAAGTAAGATTTGGACTTAGAAATGGAAAAGCGTGTAACAAGTGGTGTAACACACCGTGTAACAGGGGGGGGAGTTTGAGGTAAGAAATCAGACAACTGCTTGCAGAACAAGCAGTTGTCTTCATCCAAAGAGTTTGCCGATAAGCCGGGTCCTGTCTTGGACAGTTATTCATCTAGGCCTGCAATCGCTCACAGGCTCAAGCGACCTACCCGGTCCCAACGCGAGCAGCGCCATACGGGACCCTATTTGGTCTTGCTTCGGGTAGAGTTTACCTTGCTACGGACTATTACTAGCCGCACGGTGCGCTCTTACCGCACCCTTTCACCCTTACCAACCGAAGTTGGCGGTCTTCTCTCTGCTGCACTTGTCGTCGGTTTACACCGCCCAGGCGTTACCTGGTACCCTGCTCTTTGAAGCCCGGACTTTCCTCCCCGTTCTTGCGAACGCGGCAACTGTCTAGCCAACTCGGCGCGGATTATAGCCTAAGCGAAAGCAACAAACCAAGGACTTTCACAAATAGCCTTACAACTAACGCTTCCTCTTAGAGGCCGATCGCTAATCCGTGCTTATAAAGTGCATTCTTCTTGATGCCATAGATCTGCCCAGCAATCGCAGAAGCTTTCTTTAATGGCAGCTCTTCACACAGTAATTTTAAGGTGTCGATAACCACTGTTGAAAACTCTGACTCTTCATCACTGCGGTGACCATGACACATCAACACGATTTCACCGCGCTGTTGATTCGCATCATCTTTCACCGTTTGCAGTACTTCGGCAACAGGCCCCGACAAGAAAGTCTCGAAGGTTTTAGTCACTTCACGTGCCATCACAATTTCGCGATCGTCACCAAGCGCTGCGGCAATAGACTCTAAGCTGTGCACAATACGATGAGGTGATTCGTAAAAAATTAAAGTTCGAGGATCTTCTTTAAGCGCCGCGAGCTTGTCTAAACGGCCTTTCTCTTTAGAAGGTAGAAAACCTTCAAATGAAAAGCGGTCTGACGGCAAACCTGAAGCGCTCAACGCTGTAATCGCTGCACAAGGGCCGGGTAAAGGAACAACATCAAAACCCGCTTCACGTACCTGCTTTACCAAGTGATAACCAGGGTCAGAAATAAGTGGCGTGCCAGCATCAGAAATAAGTGCTACCGCTTCGCCATTACCCAACTTCTGAATAATCCACTGCGCCCTATCGCGCTCGTTATGATCATGCAGTGCGGTTTTACGCGTCTCAATTCCAAAGTGGCTCAACAACTTACCACTGTGACGAGTATCCTCACAGGCGATGAGTGATACTTGATTAAGCACCTCAATTGCACGGCTACTAATATCTCCTAAATTCCCAATGGGTGTGGGAACAATATAAAGCGCGACCGACAGGTCCATATCTACCTCTGTATTGACTAATGGCAAGAGTTTTTAACAAGACTTTCGCCAAGCGTAAGAGCAGGTTAAACTAATGACAGCATCTTACCAGAGTGAAGACCTGTGTTAAAAAGACTGAATTCAACTAAATTTATCTCAATTGCGATTTTATCTGCCGTTTTGTTCGGTTGTGGTACGCCAACAGCGCCAGTAAAGACTGAAAAAACAGAGGTTTCGTTGTCTTCGGTGACAATGGCTTCATCGCAGTACTTGGCATTGGCAGCCAACGAAAAAAACCGTGAAACTCGTGATAAGTATGTTTTACTCGCTGCCCACGCCCTACTTAATGAGGGCAATACCAACGCTGCAGATAAAACTTTGAAGTCGATTGCACAAGATATCACTCAAAAACCTGAGCTATTAGCAGAGCACAAATATCTATCTGCGCGAGTTTTAGAAGTTATTTCAACTTACAACCATGCCTTAGAAGTCCTCGATTATCCAAGTAACTGGCAACTACCAAACTGGCAATGGGTCAGCTATTACCAATTTAAGGCCCGCTTATATCAACAGATCAATCAACCGATTGAACAAGTTAGGCAGTTAAGTTTACTCAGTCAGTACCTGCCAGCCGCTCAAGCCTATGAGGTCAATGATGAAATCTGGCGCTCATTGCAGCCTATTAATGAACAAACACTACTGAGCTTTCGCGATGACCGCAGTAATCCCATTTTTGCAGGTTGGGTGCAGTTAGCTTATATCACCAAGCATTATGCGATTAACCCTAATGACTTAGTCCGCCAATTGGGCAGCTGGCAACAACTCAATCCAACCCATCCTGCAGCGGCTAAGCTACCAACTGATCTTGAAAAAGCACTCAATACTAAACCCTATCAACCTAAGAATATCGCGGTTTTATTACCACTTACAGGCTCAAGAGCAGTGGTGGCAAATGTGGTTAAACAAGGCATTATTGCCAACTACATGGCGACGGCAGATGACAGCGTTTCAGTGAAATTTTTTGATACCGCTCCAGGTGCTCAAGCAGCCTATCAGCAAGCCGTAACCGCCGGTGCCGAGTTTATTATTGGCCCACTGCTGCAATCTGAAGTAGAACAGTTACAGGATATGGCCGTAACCGCCACAACCACTGAGTCAACCCAATTAAGTTCAACCGCAAATAGGGGGGTAACGCCTGCTACGGCTCCTAGCACCCAGATTGCGAAAAGCATTCCGCAACTTTACTTAAATCATATCGATAACTTTACGCCACAAGATGATAAATTCTTCTTCGCGCTATCACCCACGGATGAAGCCATAGACGCCGCCCAGAGACTTTATAATGATGGTATTGAGCAGCCTCTACTGCTAGTCAGCAATGATGCTGTCGGCCATCGCATGGCGGAAAGCTTTAGCGAGGCTTGGCAACTGCTCACTCAAAAGCCTGCTGAAATCCATTACTATGATGCTGGTGACAAAATGAAAGTCACAGTACAAAAAGCATTAGGTGTTATCGACAGCAAGGAACGCATTGCACGAATTAAAGCGATTCTGACACCTAAGATTGAGGCTGACTTTCGTTCTCGCCGTGACATTGATGCCATTTACATGATCTCAGCCAGTCGCGATCTGCTGTTATTAAAGCCATTTATCGATGTTAACTTCAGTGTCTTTGCCGAGCCTGTTCCGCTCTATACCACCAGCCGCAGCCGAGTTGAAAGTAACAGTCGTGAAACTGCCAGTGAGTTGAATAACCTCACAATTAGTGACATCCCATGGTTAATAACTCCTAACACTGAAACGCGTATGGTGAATGAGTTATGGCCTAAGTGGAGTAACAGTCGTAAACGCTTATACATTATGGGCTATGACGCATTAGATTTAGTCGGTAAACTTGCGCAAATGCGAGCGTTACCGGGTTACCAGTTTTCTGGCCGAAGTGGCGTATTGTCAGTACAACCTGATGGCACAATTAACCGCCAATTGAGCTGGGGACGTTATCAGAGGGGTAACCTTCGCCCGTTATAATAGGCTTTTAGTGTTATGTAAATTTAACTTGAGCCTTGGCTATTAAAAGGCTTTTTGCGTTATATTCAAATGCCGCCACAAGGATGAAGCGAATTTGAAAGAAAAAACAGCGGTTAAGGGACAAGCAGCTGAAGTCGCCGCGCGACAGTATTTGGAACAACATGGACTAAAGTTTGTCGAACAAAACGTACGCTATCGTTTTGGCGAAATAGACTTAGTCATGCGCGATGGCAAAGATTGGGTATTTATAGAGGTAAAATATCGTACTCATACTCAATTTGGCGGTGCGTTGAACGCATTAAGTTCGGCGCAGACTAACCGCATCAGAAAGGCAGCTAGTCATTACATACAATTAAACAACATCGATGCTATTTGTCGATTTGATGTTATCGCAGCCGATCCCAGTGGAATAAATTGGATCCGCAGCGCGTTTTGACCCAAATTCATTTTACAATGTGCGTAGATAGAAACGCGCAGGACTATAAAAAGGTAATCCCATGTTAGAGCGTATAAAAGACAGCTTTACAGAATCGATCCAAACTAAGATTGATGCTTCAGAAGCACTACCAGAGTCAATTGCTAAAGCAGCAGAGATGATGGTTCAATGTCTATTAGGTGGCAATAAGATTTTAGCTTGTGGTAATGGTGGTAGTGCTGGTGATGCACAGCATTTCTCTGCTGAGCTGTTAAATCGCTATGAAATAGAGCGTCCACCTTTACCTGCTATCGCACTGAGCTGTGACACCTCTACGATTACCGCTATTGCTAACGATTATAGCTACGATGAGATCTACTCAAAGCAGATTATGGCGTTAGGTCAACCTGGTGATATTTTGCTAGCGATCTCAACCAGTGGCAACTCTGGTAACGTCATCAAGGCAATGGAAGCTGCGTTAAGCCGCGATATGACCATTGTCTCCTTAACCGGTAAAGACGGTGGTGCAATGGCGGGCTTACTGAGCGTTAATGATGTTGAAATCCGTGTCCCTTCGAATGTGACGGCTCGTATTCAAGAAGTACACTTATTAGCGATTCACTGCCTATGTGACAACATCGATCGCACCCTGTTCCCTCAGGACGAACAAGCATGAGAAAACTGCTTTCATTAGTTGCTATATTGTTGATGCTTCAGGGCTGCGCAGGAGCCGTAATGGTCGGCGCTGTCGGAGGTGCAATGATGGTCAACGATGAACGCAGCTTTCAGACACAGCTTGACGATACTAATGCTGATTTTAATATCTCCAGCGCACTTTCCTCACATGATGACTTGAAAAATCAAGCGAATGTGACCGGCGTGGTGATGAACTCGAACGTATTGATGATAGGCCAAGCACCTAATTCAATGTTAAGAGACAAAGCCGTACGTACGGTGCAAGAGCTTAAAATTGGTGGCAAGATCCACAATCAGATTAGGATCGGTAACCCGACCTCTTTCACCACTCGCAGTAATGATACTTGGATAACTACCAAGGTCAAAAGCCGCATGTTGAGTGAAGATGGGCTAGATGTCACCAACATTAAAGTGGTGACCGAAAATGGTGAAGTATTCCTAATCGGTTTAGTTGCACGGCAACAAGCGGATCTAGCGGTAGACGTTGCCCGCAATACCGCTGGAGTACGTAAGGTGATTAAGGTATTTGAGTACACAGATTCCTAACCTAAACCACCTTACTCCACTACCGATTCACTAAATCATCGTGCATTTTGCTCGATGATTTTTTTTGGGCTGCTGGCCATCTTATAACTTAGCCACGGTAAGATAAGTGACGGCAGCACAATAAACGCAGCACCGACCCAGCTTAATGCATCTAACCACTCTTCAAACAACAACCAACCGAAGAAGACACAAAATAGCAGCCCGCTATACTCCGCAATCGCTACTTGGCTAGCCTGTGCACGGCGATAGGCCAATACACAAAACCAGTGATATGCCAGTAAAAAACTATTACTCAGCGCAGCAATAACCACCAGTTGCCAACTAAGCCCCTCTAACCCTTGCACAGCAACCATAACGGCCACCAGCGGAATACTTAGAGCGTTGTACAGCATAAGCGTCACTGTGGGGTTCTCTGTCCCTGGTAGCTTACGCAATGCCGTCTGGTTAATGGCAAAAGTCAAAGCCGCTATCAGCACAGCGATACCAAACCAGTTTATCTCACTCGGCCTTAACAAAATTAAGATCCCAATAAAGCCGAGAATAGTGGCTAGCCATTGTGATGGAGTAACTTTCTCCTTAAGCAGTACACAGCCAAGCAAAACAATGATTAATGGCGCCGAGAAGAACAGTGAACTCACGGTTGCCATCGGTAATGCCATCAGACCCATTATTAAGCACACAGCTCCTAAAGCCCCGGTGTTAGCCCTAAATAAGTGCAGCTTAAGGTGGTTAGACGTTGGGCATCGAGCTGCAAACCATAAGGGTAGTAGCATCAAAACAGACAATACCTGACGGATGAGCAGGAACGTTGCAGCATTACTGCCCTCAGGCATCCATTTAATTGATACGTCATACAGCGCACTAAATAGGTTGCCAAATATCAACAACCCAATGCCAATCATTACGTTTGACTTCATCTCTAACTTCTAATCACTTAACTCAATATGCGCGGATGATATAGCGCGCAAATCTTGACTAGAAATGATGTTTTTTACCCATACATGAATTAAATTAATACCATGAGCGAGATCACTCATTAAATTCATATCAAAGTGGATAAGCTTGTATTAATAAGGGGCAATTATGAGAAAACTTCCGCCGTTGCGTGCGCTTCAGGTCTTTGAAGCTGCAGCAAGACAGAGCCACTTTTCCAAAGCTGCTGACGAACTATGTATTACTCAAAGCGCGGTTTCGCATCAAGTCAGACAGCTAGAAGAACACTTTGGTGAACGTTTATTTAAACGTGAAGGACGGCAGTTGCGACTCACTAGTAAAGGCCAGCATCTTTATGAGTCACTGGAACGGATTTTTAATGAGCTTAGCGATTTAAGCATGCAAATTAGCGGCGATAGTAACGACCAACTGCGGCTCGCCGTCTACAGCTCTTTTGCCATAAAATGGTTAATTCCTCGATTGAACGACTTTAGAAGGCTACATCCAGAAATAAAGATCCGCCTTGATATGATCACCGATGATCCAGAACTCAGTGATAGCGTGGCAGACATGTTCATCACTGGCCAAAGTGGTCAGCCTGGTTATTATCATCAGTCGTTACATAAAGAGCGCTTGGTGCCGGTTATTAGTCCGGGTTTATTATCCTCCGATGACCCAATACATGAGCTCGATTCACACCCACTACTCACCGTTGATGAAGGGCCACTAGGACTCGACTGGGATCGCTGGTTTATCGCCAACGATAAGTTATTACCGCCAGAACAACAGCAGCATATCTTCAGTCACGTGTTATTAGCGATAGAGGCGGCGATTGCAGGCCAAGGGATAGCACTAGCATCTGACTTTATGGTGCAAACGGATATAGAGAAAGGTGTATTAGTTGCGCTAGCATTGCCAGATATTTTAACCGGGTTTGAATTTTACTTCAGTTGTAAACAACGGCGACTGAAAGAGCCCGCTATCAAAGCCTTTGTAGCCTGGCTCAGTCGTCAATCATAAGCCAATAAAAAAGCCAGCAGTGATGCTGGCTTTAGTTATTAAGGCTTTTATCAAGCTACACGATAAGACCAATCTTTTCGTACACTTGCTTAATAGTGACCTCTGCTCGAGCTTGGGCTTTCTCCGCCCCGTCTTGCATCACTTGATTCAAGAATGTTTGATCTGCACGGTACTCTTTAAAGCGTTGCTGAATTGGCTCAAGCATGTTTACAACCGCTTCACCAGTAGCAACTTTTAAATGACCATACATCTTGCCTTCAAACTCAGCTTCTAGTGCTGCAATTGATTGCCCTGTACAGCCTGACATCAAGCTCAACAAATTAGATACACCAGGCTTTTCTGCGGCATCGAATCGCACCATTGGTGGTTCTTGTCCATCAGTCATCGCCTTTTTGATCTTCTTCATGATCGCTTTTGGATCTTCCAGCAGCTCGATAACATTATTACGGTTGTCATCTGACTTAGACATCTTCTTCAGGGGATCTTGTAGCGACATCACCTTCGCGCCATGCTCAGGAATAAACGGCTCCGGTACCACAAAGGTTTCACCGTAAGCGTTATTAAAACGAGTCGCGATATCACGAGTCAGTTCCAAATGCTGCTTCTGATCTTGACCTACTGGGATCTCATTGGCTTGATAGAGTAAAATATCAGCAGCCATTAGCACTGGGTAACCAAACAAACCAACGTTAATGTTGTTGGCATGCTTTTGTGATTTGTCTTTAAACTGCGTCATGCGGTTTAGTTCACCCATCTGGGTGTAACAGTTCAACGCCCAACCTAGCTGTGTATGCTGCGGCACTTGCGACTGAATAAATACCGTGCTCTTTTTAGGGTCGACACCACAGGCTAAATATAGCGCTAGAGTATCAAGACAAGCTTCACGTAATTTAACTGGATCTTGTCTCACGGTGATTGCATGCAGGTCAACGACGCAATAAAGGCAATCATGACTATCTTGCATGGCAACCCATTGACGTAACGCGCCCATATAGTTACCAATGGTAAGTGCACCTGAGGGTTGAGCACCACTTAGGACTACAGGTTTCGTTAGAGGGGTCGTCATTTTATTTATTGCTCCATTGCTTGTCGCGCTTACTTTAGTAACGCGGAAATTTCACTAAATTGTTCACATACTGCGGTCGGGCAGCTTAGGCCAATATCTTCACCGTAGTTGTAGCCATAGGTCAAGCCTATTGAACCGATAGCAGCAGCTTTTGCCGCTAATATGTCATTTTTTGAGTCGCCAACCATTAATAGTTGCTCAGGTTCAAGCTGCCACTGCTGCATAATATGCGTCAACGGTAGCGGGTCGGGTTTCATTTTAGCTAATGAATCACCGCCTAGTACTATCGAAAAATAGCTGTCTAGGTTAAACGCTTTCAGCAGTGGCACCGTAAATTCGAAAGGCTTATTGGTGACGATAGCCAGTTGGTAACCCGCTGAGTGCAGCGTTTTAAGTACTTGTTCGACGTTGTCGTATAAGCGACTATGCTGCTGCAGATTTTGCTGATAAAAATGCATAAACCTTGGCATACACGCAGCAAGTTTCGCGTCGCTAACTTCAGTATTAAGCGCAAAATTAAGCGCTCGGCGCATCAGCATTTCAGCGCCATTACCGACCCAGCTACGAACTTGCAACTCGGTGCTTAGCGGCAACTCAAGCTCTTGCAAAGTCGCATTGGTCGCAGCAGCAAGATCAGGAACGCTATCAATAAGCGTTCCGTCTAAGTCAAATGCTACCGCTTTAATCTGACTAAAATCAGTCATTGACTACGCCTCAACGCTAGCAAGTTCAGCACGCATTTCGTCGATAACTGCTTTGTAGTCCGGCTTATTGAAAATAGCAGAGCCAGCAACAAACATATCTGCGCCTGCAGCAGCAATTTCAGCGATATTATCCACTTTAACGCCACCATCAACTTCAAGGCGGATATCAAAACCACTGTCGTCAATCAACTTACGTACCTGACGTAATTTGTCTAACGTTGACGGGATAAACGACTGTCCACCAAAACCAGGGTTTACTGACATCAACAAAATGACATCCAGTTTGTCCATCACGTGGTCTAAATAATGTAATGGCGTACCAGGATTAAACACTAAACCCGCTTTACAGCCTGACTCTTTAATGAGTTGCAAACTACGATCTAGGTGCTCGCTCGCTTCCGGGTGGAAAGTGATGATTGAGGCGCCCGCTTTGGCAAAATCAGGGATTAAGCGATCAACTGGTTTAACCATTAAATGCACGTCAATATCAGCCGTTACACCGTAATCACGCAATGCTTTGCACACCATAGGACCTATGGTCAAATTTGGTACATAGTGGTTATCCATTACATCAAAATGGACAACATCGGCACCCGCGTTCAATACCGCATCAACGTCTTCACCTAGACGAGCGAAATCTGCAGACAAAATAGAGGGAGCAATCAAAAATGGACGCATATTAAAACCACCAGTATGTTTAAGAAGTGCACTATTCTACCTGCTGCTGTCCACGCTCTCTATAGCTAGCAACCCATTTCGCCAAATTGGTAGGCTAAAATTTTTCATTGCAACAGTGAAAATGAATTTAAATGTAAAAAATGTTTAAAATATAACCTTGTTTGCTATAATGTTTCGACTGCATGAAAAATAGGAGGACGACATGAAAGGATTACTCGAGAAAACAGCGACTTTTAGAGCTGCTGCTACTCTTGCTGTCGTGACTGCAGCTATAGGAACGATTAGCTTAACATCCCAATCAACTGAAACAGCCTCTAGCGCTGCTTGTGTGTGTGATAATGCCACCAGCAGTTATAACCCTGGGCTACCAGCGAGTCACCCGAGTAATCGATGTGCTTCTCAGTCACATGATTTGAGCTGGAAGAGTTGGTTATCAGGAAAAAGCCAAACTAATCAGTTACATTTCATCGATCTTTTTGAGCTGTTATATGGCCATCAAAGTTCACCAATGAATAGCGATAACTCTCCGATGAAGGGTGAATAACAACACTTATGCTATATCGATGGTGGCAAGTACTCTTAAGTACCCTAGCCGCCTTTATTGGTGTGCAAACAGAACAAAATCGGCTTAGAGACTTTCAAACTTCCTCTCCAATTCCCTACATAGTAATGGGCGTATTACTCGCTGTTGTATTTGTTTTAGGACTAATTTTTATTGTTAATCAGGTGCTCGCCTAGTCATTAACAATTAATACCAAACCCGAAATCAGTCATTTTCGCTATGATAAGAATCATCATATAGCGCCATCAATTCATCAACTTTCTTACGGCCACTGCCTTTTTGACTAATATTGCGCTGCACTTGAATCGAACCAAATGTTGCGCCATGGTAAAGCTCTCTAGTTAAAGGAATATCGTGGTTACTTATCAATACTGGTATGCCACGTTCAATAGCGGTATGACGTGACTTTCTTGCAAGTAGTGCCTGGTCATCCAATGAGAAGCCTGCGCCGACATAAGTGGTAAAGCTCGCCGTTGATGACAATGGTGCGTAAGGCGGGTCGCAATACACCACATCACCATCTTTAGTCATGTCGATTGCCTGTTCGTATCCGATACAACGAAACTCAGCGCGTTTTGCTTTTTCTGAAAATGCGCGGATCTCATTTTCTGGAAAGTAAGGCTTTTTATAAGAACCAAAAGGCACATTAAAGCCACCTTTGCGGTTATAACGGCATAAACCGTTAAAACCATGACGGTTCATATAGAGGAAATACACCGAGCGCTTAAAAGGGTCTTTAGTCTCATTAAAGCTACTGCGGACTTTGTAGTAAGCCTCTTTCTGATTCATCTCAGGGACAAACAGTGCTTTAGCGGCTTTGATGTACTTTTCAGGATCTGATTGCACGATCTTATACAGGTTAATCAGATCTTGATTAATATCGCACAATAGGTAATGGTCATAATCTGTATTAAGGAACACTGAACCGGCACCCACGAAAGGTTCTACAAGTCTTTCACCTTGAGGGAGATGCTCTTTTAGAGCTTCAATCAGTTTAAATTTTCCGCCAGCCCACTTTAAGAAGGCCCTTTGTTTTTTAATCATTTAAATTGATTGAATACTAAGAAAAAGAGAGCTGATGATTGTACTCTCTTTATTAATTAATTTCACGAGTTGGAACACTATCTTGTAACTCATATTCAGTAAGATCTTGCCACTTTCTTATCCAGGGGGCTGAAATATTGCCGTTTGCCGTTAATTTCAACGATTGCTCTCTTGCTTCGTTTAGCGTGACAAACTCGCCCAACAGCACGACCCAGCGACTCCTATACCTAGCAACCTTAACCCCATCTTGCTGCGCTATTTTCTCTAACGTTCTCGCTAAAGAATCTAAACGCTTAACACTAGCAAGCTGCAATGTGTAGCCATGAGTGGGCTTTGGCTGCACGTTAATGCTAGCAGTGATATCTTTTTGCTGGTTTGATGGCGTTGGCGTTTCAATTTCTTTGATTGAGAAAGTCTCAATACTTTGACTTGCCACAGGTTCCACTGTCTCCGCGATAATGTTTTCCGGATCAACTAGAGACTCATTAGCAGTGAGCATTTCTGAATGGCGAGGTTTGTCAGCTTGCTCAGTTTCTAGCTCACTGGCGAAACTTTTATCACTCTCAACTTTATCTTCTATCAGACGTTTTTTTTCTAGCACTATAAAATATTCTGCTAAAAGTTGCTCACCATAGTCGGCCAAAAAGGGAGAAGTCAAAACCGGGGCACCAGCAAACACCACTTCAGTTACAGGTTCACTCTCTTGCTCTGACTCTCTAAAAAACCAAACAAGGAAAAGAACAACAAATGTAATGGCCGCTACCATCAGAGGGCGCTTGAACTTGGAGGAAGGTAGCGCCTCTTCGGCATCGCCATTTAACGCAAGTTCAAGTAGCAGAACAACTTCTTTTGGGGTGCCACGTTGAAGCTCTAGCCTGTTTTTAACAATATCTCTAGGGGTAAATGGCTGTGCTTCACTGCGGTTCAATAGCGTGTAGTAAAGTCCTTCCCGCTCCACACTATCGATGGGATCAATATCTAACGGCAATAACAACTGCCTCTGATCCACTGGAAGTTGCTGTAACACATCATTAAGAAACTCAACCGGGCAAGTCATCGTTATATTGACGGTTTTACCTGCAAAAGACATTTGGCTTAATACGATACATTCAGCCCAGATCTCTAGCGGTATATAATGCGCATCATCGAGAACGATACAACTGGCCGATGGTAGTGCTGCGGCAGCTCTTAGCATTGTTTCCGGCAGAGGTAGCTCATCATCAAATACTGGATCGGCTAACAACTGAACCAGTATCTTTCGACGAATTTCAGCACTATCACAATATTTAGGACAGATAACGAGGGCCGAACTAAATTCTTCTAATTCAGTCAGTAACGCAGTAACAAGCGTAGTTTTGCCCGCGCCCTCTTCACCCGTTAACACGATGAGCTGCTGACCATATAAACTAATATGCTGTAAGCGGTTTAAAAGTGCTTCTTGGCTAGGCAGTAATATTGAACCGGTAAACGACATTTAAGCTAATACTCCCACACTTGAATGCACAGAGCATGGCTGGTAATGACGCAGCAAAAGTTGCCTATGCTGAATAAACATAGGGGCTTTACCCATTAAAGAATTTGAAAATATGAAGTTAGCTTTCACCGAGTACCTGCAGCATAGTTTATGCGCAGTCGATAACCTCTTGAAGTTGCTCGTCAGTCACATCGCTATAGATCCCCGCCCGGCCTAAGCCTTCGGGTAATACTAAACGTAACTGTCCTTTGAGCACTTTTTTATCGCGGCGCATATGTTTAATGAACTGTTCAAAATTCATCGATTCCGGGGCTGAAGTTGGTAGGTCGAATGCAGCAAGTAACGCTGTAATACGACAAACAATTGACTCTTCAACTAACCCAAGCTTATTTGAGGTAATTGCAGCAAGGACTGTGCCAGCAGAAACAGCTTCACCATGCAACCACACGCCATAACCCATTTCAGCCTCTATGGCATGCCCAAAAGTATGCCCCAGATTAAGCAACGCTCGCACTGCTTGTTCTGTTTCATCCTTTTCGACGACATCGGCTTTAATTTCACAACAGCGACCAATAGCATATTCCAGTGCTTGAGTATCAAGCGCCTTCAATGCTTCAACATTGTCTTCTAACCAGCTGAAAAATTCCGCATCCCACATAATGCCGTATTTAATCACTTCTGCCATACCAGCAGCGAACTCTCTTTTAGGCAAAGTGCTTAAACAATCAGTATCAATCAATACATATTTCGGCTGATAAAAAGCGCCGATCATATTTTTCCCTAAAGGGTGATTGACCGCGGTTTTGCCACCGACAGAAGAGTCAACTTGTGAAAGTAAGGTGGTTGGGATTTGAATAAAATCGATACCACGTTGGTAACTTGCCGCGGCAAAGCCGGTCATGTCACCAATAACACCGCCGCCCAATGCAATCAGTACCGTGTCACGGCCCAAATTTTGTTGTAGCAAAGAGGTGAAAATAGAGTCCATCTGGCTCAGCGTTTTATATTGCTCACCATCAGGTAAAATCACGGGAGTCACGCAGCTGAAATCAGACAGCATGGCTTGTACCTTTTCAAGATACAGTGGCGCTATCGTTTCATTAGTGACAATGAGGATATTCTTATTTTTAAGATAGCGAGCCAAAGGCTCGCCATTACTTAACAACTTCTGGCCAATTACGATTGGGTAACTACGTTCACCGAGTTCAACCAGAACTTGTTTAGTCATATCTTAAAAACCTAATTGCTCAATGATTTGGTTTGCAACTACCTTAGCGCTTTGTTCATCGGTTTTAACGATAACATCAGCGATCTCTTCGTAAAGAGGGTTACGAACCTCTGCTAGGTTTTCTAGCACTTCTCTTGGATCATCTACTTGAAGTAGTGGACGACGCTTATCTCTTTGCGTACGTGCTACTTGCTTGTCGATTGTGGTCTCTAGGTAGACAACAATCCCACGAGCAGAAAGATTATTACGGATCTCTTTGCTCTGAATTGAACCACCACCCGTTGCTAACACGATACCTTGCTTTTCGGTTAAATCAGCAACAACTTGTGTTTCGCGAACGCGGAAGCCTTCTTCGCCTTCGACATCAAAAACCCACGCAATGTCAGCGCCTGTACGGCTTTCAATTTCTTGATCTGAATCGTGGAACTCTAAGTGCAGCATCTGTGCCAGATGACGGCCTATAGTGCTTTTACCAGCCCCCATAGGGCCTACTAGGAAAATATTACGTTTTTCGGCCATTGCTATATACGTCTGAATCTTATTTGAAGTTTGCCTACGCCAACTCGAAAAAGATGAGTTGACCTTAAATGTTACCTTGCTCTATTGAGACTTGACCGCTGATTATCTCAGCTAACCGCTATTGATGGCAAGCGAAGTAACACATTTCTATCAAAAATCTATTTCACATTGCCAAAAGCCAGCGCTAAGCGCTGGCTTTTATGTCGTTATTACGATTAAAGTGCTTCGGAAACTATTTTAGGAGTGACAAAGATAAGCAGCTCTTGTCGCTCATTCTTATCTGATGTACTTCTAAACATAAATCCAAGGTAGGGGATATCGCCTAAAAGCGGAACTTTACTTACACGACTGATCAATTGCTGCTGGTAGATACCACCCAATACGATGGTTTCACCATGATCCACCAGCACTTGAGTGCCAATACGTTGAGTATCAATAGAGACTGCTTCTCCCGTAGGCGTAGCCACCACTTTACCTTGTGAATCTTGAGTGATCTCTAAATCTAGAATGACCCGGTTATCTGGCGTGATTTGGGGCGTCACTCGCAGTGATAATACCGCTTTCTTAAATGTCACAGTCGTAGCGCCACTTGAGCTGGCTTCGACATAAGGGATCTCAACACCCTGTTCAATATAGGCCGCTTTTTGATTTGACGTCATAATACGCGGGCTAGCAATAATCTCACCTTTGTTTTCTTGCTCAAGCGCACTTAATTCAAGATCAAGCACAGTGCCATCTGCAAGCTTAGCCACTGAAAATGCAATACTGGTTGCATTAACAGGTGCTGCCGGCAGGTTAACGTTTAACCTATCGCTAAGGCTAGGTAAAATACCAGCTGCAATATCATTAGCGCCTTCTAAACTGCCTGAAGTACCTTTGGTCCCTTGCTGGTCTGTTACCCCCCAGCGTACACCGAGGTCTTCCGCTACGTCGTCTTTCACTGTGACCATGCGTGCTTCAATGAGTACCTGCTTAATCGGAATGTCGAGCACTTCAATTAGGCGATAAATACTCTCTAAAGTCTCTTCAGTATCTTTCACTAATAGCGTGTTGGTGCGCTCATCGACCGCAACACTACCGCGACTAGACAGTAAGCTAGAGTCTTCACCCTTTAAGAGAATGGCTATATCAGCGGCTTTGGCGTAATTAATTTGCAAGTACTCTGAGTAAAGCGGTGCAAGCTCTTTTACTTCCTGGCGATTTTTAAGCTCTTGGCTTTCTCTTATGGCAATCTCTTCACTTGGAGCAATCATCAAGATATTACCTTCGATACGCTTATCTAAACCTTTAGTTTGCAAAATAAGGTCAAGCGCTTGGTCCCAAGGCACATCGTCGAGTCTTAAGGTAATATCACCTTCAACGGTATCACTCACCACCAAATTGAATTTGTTGTAGTCGGCAATGATCTGCAGCACAGTCCTAACCGCCATATTTTGAAAGTTCAGTGACAGTGAGCGCCCATCATAGGTTTTCTCTTCTTTGGCAATATCAAGACGTTCAGCCTTTTCCATGCTCAAGATAAAAACACGACCATCTTGTTGATAGTCATATTCATAACTACCTTCAATATCAATCAAAAAGCGACTGGTAAGATCTTCTTTGAATGTTTCAAAGCTATTAACTGGGGTAGCAAAGTCATGCACATCCATGACGTAAAGCAGATCAGAGCGAATGTCCGTATTGTATAATTTAAGCTCGAGCTTAGAGCCAACCTGCTCTACATTTGCAGCCACAGTGCTATTGTCTAATTTCACCAACAACTGGCCGCCACCATTAGCTGTGCGCTTAAAATCAATACTTTCAATGCCATTTACAAATGGATTATTGCCACCAGCATGGCTATTAATGACTTCGTCATTGATCGTTAGCCGGTAGGTATTGCCAACAATCCTGCCTTGATAGGCCTTAACGTCTTCTAAGCCAATAAAGACTTGAAGATTGGCACCATTTTGCACTGTACTAACAGTTTCAACATCGACTGTATCAATCGGCAATGTTTGCTTCTCTAGCCCTGAAATACTATCCGCAAACCCCAAAATGATCTGTGCTGGGTCGGCATTTAAGTCTATTTCAGGCTCTTCAATTGGCTGTTCAAACACCAACTGCAGCTCTAGCTGATGATCAACTACCGCATGATATTTAACGTCGATAAGCTTATTGGCGGCATTAGCAAGCGGAGCCATCCCTAAAAGGAGTGCAAGGCTAAAAGCAACCTTGATAAAAGACGCGGCCATGTTGCGGGCGCGGTGCGTGATAGACAATCTCATGATTCCCTCTGTCATCCTTATCATTCTCCTGTAAGTTCCATGCTGCTAGAGCGCTCTGTCCAGCAACCAGAACCATCTGGGATCAACTCTATAATTTCGATCGTTTGCGGCGTTACTTTGGCTATTTTGCCATGATAAAGCCCCAAATATTGGCCCGTTCCGAGGCGGTAAACACTGCCATCACTCGTCTCAAGTAGGGCCCAAATAGCACCAGCTTCACTTAATGTTCCACGCATCTTTAAATTATCGAGTGCATAGGTTTCTAAGCGGCCTTTTCGACGTTTTAAATCCGGCTGCAAACAATCCTTAGTGGTATCGATAACCTCTTCAGTCAACTCTCTTGACGGCGGCATATAGGGGCTACGCATAAGATCTGCTTGATAATCAAAATGTTCAAATTTAGGTGTAGCCTTAAGTGGCTTGATATGAGCCACGTGCTGCGCTTTAGTGGTGGTGACAAATAGCTCTAAATCACTACGATCTCCGACACAACCTGTGAGCATAATAGCGAGTACAATGGCAGCATAAGATCTCATCATTTTGATGCTCCCTTTTCTGCTGGCAACTCAGCCCCCTCTTTAAAACGGTAAGTCTTTGCGAGAATATCCATAGCGAGCCCGCCACTGTCGTCTCGGCTAATCACAAAATCATGCAAACTAACAATTCGAGGTAACTTTGCGACCCCACTGACAAGGTGCCCAAGCTGATGATAATCGCCACTGACGGCAATTTTTATCGGAAATTCGATGTAAAACTCTCGAACGATTTCAGAATCCCAATCTAGGCTATTGATTTTAAGACCTGCATCGGTAGCCACAAATGTGATGTCATCGAGTAAGCCCGGCATCTCATTTTGAGAGGGAAGCATTTTCAATAGTTCAGCAAACTGCACTTCCATTACTGCCAGCTGTTCGCGATACAATTTAAGATTAGCGGCGAGTTGATATTTAGATTTGAAGTCACTCTTTAATTGTTGCTCTTTTTGCTGCTCCGCATTGAGCGCATCAATTGCATCTGAAACAAACAAAAAATAACTACCGACAAACACACAAATGGCAAGTAATGCGGCAAACACCACTTTAACCAATTTCGGCCAAGCGCCTATGTTTTCAAAATCGATATCGTTAAATTGACTCAGGTCGAGGTTCATTTACTCGCTCCTTTATCCGCGAGCAAGTCTGCACTGTCGCCGTCGGTAATAGTGACTCTCAGCGTGAACCGTTGCAGCTGTCTAAGCTCTTCATTTTGCGCAACAATTGATTGCATATTAGGATCTTGTAACCAATCAGAAGTCTTAACTTTACGCATCATATTAGCGACATTATTATTTGACTCACTGCGACCTTCTATCCATAACATACTGCCTTTCTTTTCAATACTGGAAAGGTAGATCCCCGCAGGCACGATACGCACGAGTTCATCTAGAACATGTGTCGGCAGATTCCTAGATTGCTGTAGCCCCAGAATGATCTCTGTTCGACGTTCAATATCTTTTTTACGGGTTCGAATTTTGGTAATTTCTGCTATCTGCGTCTCAAGTAATTGAATTTCTGACTGTAAGTAAGCATTGCGACTCTTTTGCTCATCTGCGACTACGTCTATCGCCATTAATGAAAGGTAAACTACGAGACCAGAAACCAAGAAAACCAGTGCGAGTACACCGGTATAATCTCTTTTCTGTTTTTCACGCGCTTCTTCACGCCAAGGTAAGAGGTTTATGTTCGCCATTCAGCATAACTCCTTAGCGCTAATCCACATGCCAACATATATTTGCCAATGTCTGGTTGGAGTTTCTGCTTAACAGCATCATCGGCATGTAAACAACCCTTAAACGGATCGCCTATCACGGTATTCACGCCTAATTCATTTATCATCAGATTTGTCATACCTTCAAGCTTGGCTGTACCGCCGCACAATACGATATGATCAACTCTGTCTTTACCGCTAGAGGTACAGTAAATTTGCAAAGTACGCTTTATCTGCTGTAGAAGTTGGGTTTGAAAAGGAGACAGTACTTCAAACATATAATTGCGGGGTAACTCTCCGGCTAACTTCGCCTTTTCAGCCTGCTCATAAGTCATGCCATAAAAAGAGAGTATCGACTGTGTAAATTGCTCTCCGCCAAATGCCTGCTCTCTAACAAAAGTCGTCTCGCCGTTTTCTACCACTGAAAAAGTGGTGATATTGGCACCGATATCGACAAGAGCGACCACTTTATTTTGCGCGTCTTGTGGCAACTGCGCCGATATCATTTCAAAAGCTCGACCTAAGGCATAACCTTCAACATCAACGACTTTAACCTCAAGGTTTATCTCTTCAAGGGCATCGATTCGGCTATCAATATTTTCAGAGCGACAAGCACTAAGTAATACGTCGACTTTGCTTGGATCCGTTTTATTGGCATTAAGCGTTTCAAAATCGATATTAACTTCGTCTAGAGAATAAGGAATAAGATTATCAGCTTCGATCTCTATCTGGGCTTCCATCTCTTCTTCACTTAAAGAGGAATCCATATAGATAACTTTGGTCATAACAGCAGAACCTGATACGGCTACAGCGGCAAATTTCGTGGTTTTAGGAAGTGAGCGCTTAACCTGTTTCAGTGCTTCTGCAACAGCTTCCGTATCACGAATTTCATGATCGTTTACAGCCCCCTTCTTAAGCGGGATTGCAGCATGACTTAGTATTTTATATCCATCAGCAGTCTTACTCAGCAGAATCGCTTTAACTTCATGGGAACCAATATCAATCCCAACCATCTGCGGAGCCTGACGCTTCCATATATTCGAAAGCATAGTCCAACGTCACTTTATTATTATTTTCAAAAATAGATTAGCACATAATCTACGCGTTATAGCTATTTGTACAAAATGTTTCTGGATTTTACAATTGCCATTTTATTGACTTTAAATAACTACTTATATCGCTCGATACTGTGTCAGACTACAAACCTATATCATTTTTACCATGTACACTGGTTTATCACAATATATAGATTTAAATACTGCAATACAATGCAAATGCAGCATAAAAACCTAACGTCGCAGTTCTGACGGCGGTGAGTTTTAATTCGTATTTATTTTCAATAAGATCGATTACAGCATAATTAATTACGCCAATGAGTATTTCAGTTAACGCTTATATCGGTTCCCCCTTAAGCATTCTCGACTTTATATGATTAGGGGCAGTTGATCTTTCGCGGTTGTTTTGCCGCAGTTTATTGGCATTTTGACAAGGCGGAGGCTATGCCGTTTAGTTATTCTCCACAAACAGTCTACAACACAGTAAAAATAGCCAATAAACGCTGCCCTTTGGGTTCGTTTCAATTCTTTTATTCTTTTATTCTTTTATTCTTTTATTCTTTTATGACTAGAGTGCG
>NZ_JBFRMK010000002.1:0-28605 GCF_041470405.1 Shewanella sp. 10N.286.45.A1 | reverse complement strand
TCTTTAAAGTGGTCAATATGCATGATGCTCTCCCTAAAAAGGGAGTATATGATCACACCTAAATGTGAGCGTCAAATCGATCGTTGAATTGCCTAAAAAACGTTCTCACCCTGAGTTAGGATGTCTTCTAAGCCAATGATGGCTATTGGTTGTTTTGGTGTAGTTTTTTCTTGGCTTCACCAACATATCTTGCTGTTTCAGATAGTCAAATAGCCCATCCCTTCCAAGTTTTATGCCTTGCTCAATCAGCTGTGGCTTGAGTTCCTACTCTAGGCATAAACTGACGCCAATACATCACCATTGATTTCACAGGTTTGAGCCTTTCAGCCTTGGATTCAACTCGTTGCTTCCATTGATAAATCGCTTGTCTCGATAAATTAAATTGCCGACTCGCTGTCGCTAACTTTACGGTGCCTTTTTCTTTGGCAATCCAGAGCGCTCGGCTAAGTACTTTTTTTCTAAATCGATACCATATTCATTTTTAACAGTTCAACCATATCGCCATAAATCATATTTTTTATTTCTAGATTAGAAACCTGCTTCTCTAGGCGTTTTATTTTCTGGGCGGGTGTTTCTTTAGATTTAGACATAGGAGAGTGCTCAATGGGTTGCGTCCAGTCTAATCTACCATGTTTTCTTAACCACGTAAGGACAGTGCTTCGACCTTGGATCCCGTAGTGCTTTTGAGCTTGCTTATAGGTTAGCTCACCTTTTTCTACCTGGCTGACGACGGCTAATTTAAAGCCTAACGTGTAATCACGCTGTGTACGTTTAATACTAATTGCGCTTGAAGGTTTCATAGATAAGTCTCCAAAGTGTCAACTTATCTTAGGACGGGACAAAGGTCTCAGCAATACAGTCCGTTATACAAACTGACTTTTATTGATAAACAGTATAATAAAGAGTCATGCGAAGAGCGGTTCTACATCGAAATACCCATGTGTAATCTGTCGTTACATGATAAATAGCATTATATGTCTGTTAATATCTCGCTTTATAGAAGCATTCTACGTTTTTATTTCGACCATTGATTAAATTTCTTTCTGGTGTAGATTTCTAGGGCGTGTTGAACTTTCGTGAGTGTTTTTTTGAACAGCATGGTGAAGGGTTATAATTTGCTTCGTCAAAAGTAAAACCATAACCAATACCATGCCAATAACAATACTAACTGATATTTGATGGGAACTGCTACTCCAAGCTATGAAAATTACAGGTCGTATTTACGATAAAACTGAACATAGAATGACGTTTGAAGGAATACTTTATCGAATGAGAACAGGTATTCCTTGACGAGATCTACCCTCTGAGTTCACAGAGTGGAGTACCGTTTACAGACGATTTAATCTTTGGTCAAAGAAAGGGGTTTTAGATAATATTTTCAGAAGCTTATCTAGCATAGCTGATTTTGAATGGGTCTTTCTTGATGGCTCTATAGTTCGAGCGCATCAGCAGAGCGCAGGTGCAACTACTGAAAGCGCAGAGCAAATAGGAAGAAGTCGCGGGGGCAACTCAACCAAAATTCACTGAGCTGTGGATAGTGGTGGCCTGCCGATTTGCTTTGATTTATCAGAAGGCCAACGCCACGATATAGTGCGTACCGAAAGCTTAGTTGAACAACTCGATGAAGTTAATTCCATCATTTGTGATAAAGGATATGACAGCGAACCTTTCCGTACTTTTGTTAAGAAGCGTGGCGGAGAAACGGTAATTGCTAAACGCAATTACGGACAAGATATAGACAAAGACAGTATCGATTGGTGTCTATACGACAAGTATCGACACTTGGTCGTAAATGCTTTTACGAGAATTAAGCATTATTGATTTATTTCAAGTAGATATGACAAGATAGAAAGGAATTATACCAGCATGTTATCGCTGGCATTTATGTTAATTTGGCTACCGATGTATTGTTGAACACGAACTGTACCGCAAAGATCAACACGCCCTAGTATGCCTTAATCACTTCTTCAGCGATTATCGCAATTCCTTTGCGCATTTTGTCTTCATCCTGGACATAGTTCATCCGCAAGCATTGATGGGCGTGCTCCCACTTTCCTCCAGGCTGGTCTTTTTGACCAAAGAAGAAATATTCACCAGGAACAATCAATACACCGCGATCTTTCAAACGGCGATAAAGTTCCATAGTAGTAATTGGCAGTTCATCAAACCAAAGCCAGAGAAACATCGCGCCTTCAGGTTTATGTATTTTGAAGCGGTTATCTGTGATGCTTTGTTGTAATAGCGATAAGGCGAATTCAGCTTTTTGTTGGTAAAAAGGTTTAATGACCGATTCACTTAAGCGTAACAGATCACCTGATTCAATCATGTGCTTAGCTATCGCTGGGCCAAAGCCTCCAGGTGCTAGACTGATGATACCGTTTAGGTTGGTCAAAGCCTGTGTTATCTCTTCATTCGCTATTACAATGCCGCAGCGCAGTCCCGGAAGCCCAAGTTTAGATAAACTCATGCACAAGATGGTATTGTTGTTCCAAAAAGGAGTGACCTCCTCAAAGATGATATTTGGAAACGGTGTGCCGTAGGCATTGTCGATGATAAGTGGTATGTCGTTATCACGGGCCAATTGGTCGAGCTTGGCGACTTCAGCATCAGTCAGTACATTCCCTGTTGGGTTCGTGGGGCGAGATACACATATTGCGGCCACGGAGTCATCTACCTTTAGTTGCTCAAAGTCGACATGGTATTTGAATAAGCGGTTATCGAGTGGCTCAATTTCAGGGCGGTAAGAGACAAAAATATCATCATCTAAACCCGCATCATTGTAGCCAATATATTCAGGTGCCAAGGGCAAGAGAATTTTTTTATGGCTGCCATCAGTTTGCTTGCCTGCTAATAAGTTAAACAGGTAGAAAAATGCGCTTTGACTACCATTCGTGAGACTGATGTTTTTTTCGCTGATTTCCCAGCCGTAGGTCTCTTTAAGTAAGTTTGCCAACGCCTTTAAGAAAGTATTTTTCCCTTGAGGACCATCATAATTACCTAATGCTGCTACCAGTTCGCCATTTGCTAGCATGTTTGCTGATGCTTGATGAAAGTAGTCTTGCATTGCTGGAATGGTGGCGGGGTTGCCGCCTCCCAGCATGATCGCACCGGGTGTGCGCAGTCCGTCATTAAGATCTTGCATCAACTGGTTAATGCCAGAGTTACGATTAAATTTCTCACCAAACTTTGAATACTGCATGAAAACGATACCTGAAAATGACGAAAGGGCTTACCGGAGCATGTAGTAACAATATTTAGCGGCAAACGCACTTATTTTTTTATTTAATAGTGACTAATTTGCAATGGGTCATGTTTTATAAGTCAAATCGTAAATTATTTGTTCATTTTTAATATTAGCTACCTCAGCCCGCTACATTGGCAAAGTTGCTAACATAGTGGGTCGGAGCCAAGGTTAGCCGCCTTAACACTTAGTTTGAGAAGGTAACTTGCACGGTAAGGCCAGGTTTATTATCTAATAATTCAATAGTGCCATTATGTAGCTGTATGATGGCTTTCACTAAGGTTAAACCTAGGCCAAAACCTGCTACTCCACGGCTTTTATCAATGCGATATAGCCGCTGAAAAACTTTTATTTTTTCACTGTCGCAAATGCCAGGCCCATTATCAGAAATGATAAATCCGTTAGGCGTCAACCTAGCTTCAATGTTTGCATTCATACCTGCATATTTACTGGCGTTTTCTAATAGGTTGTATATGGCGCGAAACAGTAGTGTGGCATCTCCTTGGATTGATAGGGGAGGCTGTACCTGTAATGTCACGAGCTGTTGTTTGTCTTCAGCAAGTGGCTCGATTAAATCTACCGCATCGGTGATGACTTGCTGTAAATCAACGCGAGTGAAATTTTGGCTATTGTCCTCGCGCTGTTGCTGCAAACGGGTGAGCTCAAGCATAGAGCTAAAGGTAAACAATATTCCATCTAGCTTATTCAACATAGATCCTAGTTGCTCTGTCGGCAGATTCTTATGTTGCTTATCTAATATCTCCAATTCGATTTGCTGTCTTAAATGGCTAAGCGGGGTACGTAAATCATGGGCAATAGCATCCGTTATCCCGGCAATCGTTTCAAAAGAATGCTGCATTTGGCTAAGCATAGTATTGATATGTAATGCCATGTGATCGTATTCATCATTCTGCTCAGATACAGCAACTCGCGCACTTAGGTGACCCGCTTCAACTTGCAACGCCACTTGGTTAAAACCATTAATGCGTTTTAACACACGTATAGAAAATACCAAGCCTGTTATTAGGCCTAGCAAGATAGCCAAACACAAAGCTACCGCTGACGCGCTAATGAATTGTGCTTTAAGTTCATATAATGATTCGTCATCAACTGCGACAGTGAGTATTCCCGAGGCCAAAGGCTGAGAACAACCTGAAACCAATCTAATTTCGTCGTATTGATCTAACCAAATAGGGAAGCGACTTAAGCTTGGGCAGAGAGGCAGTGTTGGGGCTTCACTCAATCTACCAACAGATTGTTGTTTGGTTTGGTAGCTTAAAATGTATTGCCTAGAACTTTGAGCTTGTAGTTTAAATTGTTCTATAAACTGCTCGGCTGGCAATTGTTCAGCAAGTGAAGTTTGCTGAGCTCTAATATTTGCCATCTGCATTTGTTGTTGCCGATTCATTGTACCGATACTCAATTGGTACAAAGCAACAAGTAATATGGCGACTACGGTTAGCAATAAGCCCGTATATAAACGGGTTAAACGCCATACAGAGTGAGCCGACTTAACCCTGTTCCACCATGCGGTAACCAACACCACGTACTGTTTCAAGTAGGGAGGGAAGACCATCAAATTCTACCTTCTTTCGTAACCTTGCCATATGCACATCAATCACATTAGTTTGTGGATCAAATTGATAATCCCAAACCGCCTCAAACAGTAATGAGCGAGACACGACTTGTCCGCTATGCTCCATTAAATAACGTAGTAGCTTAAACTCTTTTGGTTGCAGAATGACTTCATTTTGCCCTCTAAATACTTTGCGAGACAGGAGCTCCATTTTTAGATCTGCAACCTGTAAAACGTTGGTTTTTATGTCTACATTCGAGCCCTTACGCTGAATTAATATCTCAATACGCACGAGTAATTCAGAAAGTGCAAAAGGTTTGATCAGGTAATCATCACTGCCCTCGCGCAGTCCTTTGACTCGTTCAGAAACGCTGTCTAAAGCACTGAGAATCAAAACGGGTGTTTGATTGCCGGCATTTCTTAATGTGGTTAATACCGTTAAACCATCTAATTTGGGCAGCATCCGATCGAGTAAAATTAACTGGTAGTCACCCTCAAGGGCTAAAAATAAACCATCTTGGCCATTTTCAGCCAGGTCAACTTCATAGCCCTGTTCTTTAAGGGCCTTTTGTAAGTATTGACGAGTTGTTAGGTTATCTTCAATAACAAGAATTCGCAAAATTACTCCTAAGGGGAGCATCTCTCCCCCATAAAATAGACTGAGTTAGCGTTTCATGACCGGTATAACTTTACCTGTTGTGACATCTACGATGACGCGAGTTAACCCTTGTTCACCCATTAATTTAAATTTGTAGAACGTAATACCTTTTTTATTCTCTAATTCAAATTCGATGACATCGGCAGCATATTTTTGCTTCAACTGGGCAATGGTTGCACTTAAGTTAAAGCTCGATGCTTGTAGCTCTTGTAATGCTAAAAGATCATCATCGTCTAATCGGCTTAAACCATTTTTAGTTTTGTGTTTTAGTACGGCACCGTCAGTAAGACTTAATTCGATCTTATGCTTCTCTTCGGCTTTAAGGTTAACCGCTTCAATATCGTAGGTCGCTTGATTATTATGATCATCAACTTCAAACTCGACGATGTGTTTGGCGTAATCGGTAGCGACCTTATCGATAGCCTGTTCTAAGCTAAAGTTGGCCCGTTGCAATGCCAATGTTGCTAAAGCATCATCTTCTTTGTCGGCAAAGGCTGCAAGTGGTGTAAAAGCCAGTGCTATACAGATTAATTTAGTACATTTCATTTTGTTATCCTAATGAGTTGTTTGCTGAGAACTGAATTGTACGTTGCGCTCCTTGCACCAACGTGGATGATTCATTACAAAAAGTTAATGCGGCAAATAGCATGAATGGCCAAGTTTTCACCTTAATCGTTACTTGGTGTTTTCAAACCCCAAAGTCAGACCCAATATAAGCCTGCTGTTCCATACCCCTTTGACAATATATACATATTAGGGAAGGTTGATCTTTCACGATTGTTTTTGTCGCAGCTTATTGGTTATTTTAACAAGGTGGAGACTATGCTGTTTAGTTATTCTCCACAAATAGTCTACAGCGCAGTAAAAATAGCAAAGGAGTGCAGCCCTTCGGGTTCGTTTCAATGCTTTTATTGCTGCGTTATGAGCGTTTCACTAGGCATCATCGCTCAAACCTTGTCTTACAAGCATTGAATTCGAACAAAAACTAAACTCGAAAGACCAACAGCCCCTAGATGGGCAATCACACTTGTATAGCAAGGAGGCTTTTCTTACTATAGAAGCCTCTCTCATCTCCTTCATTTATAAACGAGAATGCATGAAATTCATCCACACTTCTGACTGGCATATTGGCAGACAGTTACATAATCAGTCGCTACTCGACGATCAACGCCATGTCTTGCTGCAAATTATCGAAATGGCAAAAGAGCAAGATGTCGATGCGCTGATCATTGCTGGTGACATATATGACCGCTCAGTACCGCCTGCTAATGCGGTAGCATTACTCGATGAAGTGCTAAATACCTTGGTTAACGAGCTTAACATATCGGTGATTATGATAGCCGGTAACCATGATGGTCATGAACGGTTGGGCTTTGCCTCAAGGCAGATGCAAGACAGTGGACTGCATATTGTGGGGCCTTTAAGCGCTTCGCTAAATCCTATAGAGCTGAAAGGAAAGCAGGGCAGTGCCATGTTTTATCCGCTTCCTTATACTGATCCTGCCACGGTGCGTCATGTGTTTGAGTGTGGAGTTAGCACTCATGAAGAGGCGATGAAAAAACTGCTTGAACAAGTGACAGAACATGATGCTAAAGAGTTACCCAAAGTGGTGATCAGCCACTGCTTTTTAGATGGCGGCAGTGAGTCTGATTCAGAAAGACCAATAAGCATAGGCGGCGCAGATAAAATATCTCCAAGTCTATTTTCTGATTATCAATATACGGCCTTAGGGCATTTGCATGGCCCTCAATATAAAGGCAGTGAGCAGATCCGATATTCTGGCTCGCCGTTGAAATATTCTTTTAGTGAACAAAATCAAAAAAAGTCAGTCACGCTGGTTGAATTTGACTCAACAGGCACAACAGGTATTAGCCTGCTGCCTTTAAGCGCCATGCGAGATGTTCGCATTGTTGAAGGACTGTTATCGGATATCCTACTCGCAGGTCAAACTGACCCGAACAGAGATGATTACCTAATGGTGCGCCTGCTAGATAAAAACGCCATTCTTGACGCGATGGGTAAACTACGCGCGGTGTATCCTAATGTACTGCACCTTGAACGAACTGGACTAATAGCACAAAACCAGCAACTTGATATTGGCAAAGAGCATATCAAAAAAGGTGAACTGGATATGTTCAGTGACTTCTTCTCTCAAGTATATGGGGAGTCGTTAACTGAGGATCAACACAGTGCCATTGTCGACACTATTGATTCCCTGCATAAGGGAGAGCAAGCATGAGACCTATTAATTTAACCATGTCTGCATTTGGGCCGTTTAGTGGCCAACAAGTGACAGATTTTGAAGCACTCGGTAGTCATCCACTGTTTTTGATTAATGGTCCGACGGGTGCGGGTAAGACAACATTGCTCGATGCAATCTGTTTTGCCCTATACGGTAAAACCACCGGTGATGAGCGTGAAGGCAGCCAGATGCGCTGTGATAATGCCAATGATGATTTACTGACAGAGGTCACTTTTACGTTTGCTCTGGCTGACGATCAATATCGTATTCGCCGAGTACCAGAGCAACAGCGAGCGAAGAAAAGTGGCGATGGCTATACGGTACAAAAGCCTGAAGCGCAGCTTTATAAGTTGGATGCAGATGGCAAAGAGCATCTACTGGTACCGAGCAAAGTGTCTGAAGCCACAGCTGTGATTGAGCAACTCACCGGGCTCGATGCCGATCAATTTCGGCAAGTGATGGTGTTACCTCAAGGTAAATTTAGAGAGCTGCTAATGGCTGACTCTAAAGATCGAGAGAAAATATTTAGCCAGTTATTCCAGACGCAAATTTATCGCAAAATAGAAGACAAGCTTAAGTTTAAGGCTGCGGCAATAAAAGGCGCAGTGCGGGATCACCGTAATAAACGAGACGGTATGTTGCACAATATTGCAGTGGAGTCTGATGAAGCACTGTCAAACGAGCTTAATAACCTTGCGCCACAACTTGCTGTTGCAGCCGAACAAAAGGAAACCGCCAAGCTGGCTTTAATTGAGGTTAATAAGCAGTTTGAAATGGCTAAACTGCTGCTAAGTGATTTTGAAAATTTAGACAAACTTAAGCAAATTGCTGTTGAGTTAGCCACGCGTAAAGAGACTGTGGATCTGCAGCAATCGAGTCTAGACGCTGGTCAAAAGGCACTGCTGCTTAAACCAGTGCTTGATATGTCTTTAGCTCGCGATACCGAAGCATCACAAGCTAAGCATGTGGTGGCGCAGACGCAATTAACTCAACAGCAAGCAGAAAGCGCATTGGCGCTCAGCTTAACTCAATTTAATAGCTTGGCGGAACTAGAGCTACAGCTACAACAAACTCAAAGTGAGCAGCAACAATTAGCTCAACTCGGCCCTCAACTTAAAGAGCTCGATAGTGCGCAAAATGCCTTGGTTCTCGCAACCAATCAGCGCGAGCAGGCAAAACAAAAAGGAGTTAACGCTAAAGCGGCGCTTGATGCGTTATTAGCCGAAAGACAAACGGCGCAGCAACAAGTGCCGCAATTGGAATTAGTCGCTGCAGATTTGGTGAATGCTCAACAAGCACTTAGCGGTCACAGTGAATTAATGGAGCGCTTTACTCATTGGCAAAAAGCCAAGTCTGAAGTAGAGATCACGCAGACTGCTTTGCTAGCCGCAAAAGCCGAAGGTCAGCAGTGTAGGCAGCTATTTACACAAGCGCAGACTCAGCATCAAACATTAAAGTTAGTTTGGCACCGCGGGCAGGCTGCGATATTAGCCCAACAGTTAAGTTCTGGTCAGCCGTGCCCTGTTTGTGGCAGTGCGGAGCATCCTAATCTTGCTCAAAGTGAGCAGCAATTACCGACTGAAGAGCAGCTGCAACAAGCTCAATATGCAGAGGAACAAGCAGCGGAGGCCCTCACTCAAGCTAGAGCAAAATACTCAGGCCTCAGTACTAAACTGCAAGAGCAAATAAAAGTTGCTGATGAGCTGAAGCAAAGAATTGAACAGACCGTCGCTGATAGTGCAGTGTTATCTGCTGAGCATCTTAGTGAGCAACAACAAGCGTTAAAAAAACAGGTTGAAGCTGCTAGTCACGCAACACAGCAATTAGCAACATTGAGAGAACAGCTACAAACTTGGCAAGTTAACGAGCAGACGCTGCGAGCAGCGCTAGATACAGAGCGCGAGCTATACCAAGGTGTACAGACACAAGTTGCCACATTGCAGGGGCAATTAGAGCAGCTTTTAGCAGCTATTCCAGAGCAATATCGCACAGTTGATTCGCTTAACAGTGCAATTGCTCAATCTAATCAAAAGTTTGCCAAGCAACAACAAGCGATAAACGCTATTCGTCTATCTCACACTAACGCGCTGGAGCAAGATGCATCAGCCAAAGCTGCCATGGCGGGTGCCGAGGCTAATCTGTTACAAACAACAGAACTTGCTGAGAACGCGAAAATATCACTTAGCGAGCAGTTAATATCATCAGGCTTTAGTGAGCAACAGGCATTAATGCAAGCCATGTTGCCGGAAGCGCAGCTGCAGCAGCTCGCTGCCGAGATAAATCAATATCAACAAGATTGTGTAGCCAACCAAGCTAATTTGGCTCAGTTACATGAAAAACTGCAGCAACAATCTAAACCTGAATTGGAAGACATTGCTGCTCAACTGAACCGGTTGCAAACAGAGCAACAGCAAGCAGAGCAAGAATGGCAAGTGTTGCAAGGGCGCGTGACCCAGTTAAAGCAAACTCAAGAGCAGCTTAACGATGCCGATTCCCAAGCTAAACAATTAGAAGATGAGTACGCCATTGTTGGAACTTTAGCAGAAGTAGCCAACGGTCAAACGGGCAACAAGGTGAGTTTACAGCGTTTTGTATTGAGCGTATTACTTGACGATGTATTACTCGAGGCGAGTGAGCGCCTGCAGCTGATGAGTAAGGGGCGTTATCGTTTAATCCGCAAGGAAGAGCGTGCTAAAGGTAATAAAGCATCAGGGTTGGAGCTTGAAGTGGAAGATGCTTACACTTCGAAAGTAAGGCCTGTGGCGACACTCAGTGGTGGCGAAAGCTTTATGGCTGCTCTGTCTATGGCATTAGGGTTATCGAATGTAGTTCAGGCTTATGCTGGTGGTATTAAGCTCGACACCCTATTTATTGATGAAGGTTTTGGCAGTTTAGATCAAGACTCGCTCGACTTGGCGGTTCGTACTTTGATGGACTTGCAATCAGCAGGACGTATGATTGGGGTTATCTCTCATGTATCTGAAATGAAAGAGCAGATTGGCACACGTATCGACATTACGAAGAGTGCAGTTGGTAGCGAAATTTCTATCGTTCTGCCTTAAAGTGATAGTGCTTGCCGTTAGAAACTCGCTTTAAGATTTTAACAAGGCCTAAATATTCGATTTAGGCCTTTTTTGTATCGATTAAGAATCTATATTGACGCTTTATTTCATGTTAATTAATTTGTTTGCAGGATAATTGCAGGATAATTGCAGGATAATTGCAGGATAATTGCAGGATAATTGCAGGATAATTGCAGATGAATTTCAGGTTAAACATGCAATAAAATTGCTGTTTTGTGCGCTGAAAGAGTTTTTTACAGGGAGATTATTTGGTATAAATTGGCGCTAGCCTTCAATAATAGGAGGCATTTGGCGTGAATGAAACAAATAATAATTCAAGGTTGGACTTAGGTTGCTGTCAGGTAAAATTTCTTTTTTTAAAATGTCGCTTTTTCGTTTTGCAGCTCTGCCTTCTCTGCATCGGAAAATTTTAATTGGTTCTGTTCTACTGTTTGGCGCTGCACTTATGTTGCCTCAGAATCAGCAGTTGTTATCACAGCGGATCCCTGTTGAGCTTGATATTGACGCTTTGATCTCGCAGTCAGCACCGATACCAACAATCAATACACTGCTAGATAAGCCTAGATTTGAAAAAGTGATTGTTAAAGGAGACACGTTAAGTGGTCTTTTTGAACAAGGCGGCGTAGATCAGCAAACCATGTATCGGGTGTTAGAAGCTGATCTTAATGTGCTGGCACTCGATACACTCCAACCTGGCAATCAGATCCAATTCTGGCTTGATGAAGCAGACAAACTCGAAAAGTTAACACTCTATTTTAGTGCTGCTCGACAGGTTACTTATAGCCGCTTTGATGATGGTTCCTTTAATGTAAATGAAGTCAACGTTGAAGGTATTTGGCGTAATCGCAGTATTGTTGGTGAGATAAATGGTTCTTTTTATCTCTCAGCGCAGAAGATGGGGCTAAATGCCGCTCAGATCCAACGGGTTGAGTCATTATTGAAAGAGAAGCTCAATTTTGCTCGTGATCTGCGTGCAGGCGATAAGTTCTCTGTATTGATCAATGATCAATACATTGACGGTGTAGCTACGGGCTCTAGTGATATCCTAGGGGTCACCATTGACCGTGGTCGCAGCAGCATTAATGCATATCAATTCACTGATGGTAATTTTTATGATGAACAGGGCAGAAGCTTAGCGCGCGCCTTTCAGCGAATTCCGCTGCAGCGAAATTATCGTATAAGCTCTCGGTTTAACCCACATCGTCATCACCCTGTCACAGGTCGTACAAGCCCGCATAATGGTACTGATTTTGCCACGCCTATAGGCACCAAAATTATTGCGCCAGGTGATGGTATTGTCTCTTTGGTTACCGATCATCGTTTCGCAGGTAAATATGTAGTGATCGAGCATGGCAATAAATATCGAACCCGCTACTTACACCTGTCAAAATCTTTAGTGCATAAAGGTCAGCGAGTATCTCGTGGTCAGGTCATTGCGCTTTCCGGTAATACCGGCAGGATCACTGGCCCTCACTTGCACTATGAATTCCATATTAATGGTCGTGCGGTTGATCCAATGAAAGCCAAAATTCCAATGGCTAGCCAATTGTCTAAAAAACAGATGGGTGCCTTTGAGCAACTCGTGCGGGTGAGAAAGATGATGATGGGGCAAGTTTAAGCTGGGTATTTTAAAGGCGAATAAAAGCCACTCTTTGTAAACTGAAAGGCCATCAAATTGATGGTCTTTTTTATATTGCTTTCAGCTAAAACGACAAAGCTTGCTGCCGTTGCTGTTGCTTCATTGCACATAGGCAAGCTTTGCCTCTGAGTGCAGGGCAACTCTTGCAGGGAGTGGCCTTGTAGGGACGATGGATGCTTGCGTTTTTGAGGCTAAACTTATTGATAAGCTTTAGTGACGTAAACGCGCCATTGTCATTCGCGCTGTGCAGCTTTTTATAAGCTATAGGGTGTTGGGGGATGTTGTTGATGCTTGCAAGCTTAGCTTGATACTTGAGTATTTTGAGCTGGTATTTCTCAATTTTCCGTTGGCGTTTATTCACTGATATCGAACGCTCAATGCAGTTAGCTGCGGTCAAAGACGAGTAAAACCTAAGTTTATGCTGTGATTTAGCTAACTTGCTTTGATATTTTTGTTGATGACTTTGCTGCTTTGGCTTCATTACAACTCACAGTTTGACCTTACTACGCACATTGTAAATGAAAATCGTTATCAGTTAAAGTGGGTTGGTAGATTTAGCGGTAGGGGTTTTGATCTGCATCGATTAGGGTTAGTAATAACCTAAGCTCAAACTCAAGCTCATGCACTACAACCATTCTTAGCAGACCTTCAGGTACTTTCTTCAAACGTGAAGAGATACGAATTTCGTTCTTAGCTTTGATCTTAGTACCTTGCTTACGGGCAACGTAAGAGTGCAGACCCAACGCTTGATGCTTTAGGGATATCTTGTCATCAAAGATAACTTTAGACAGCGGTTGAGATTTACGTAGATATTGATTCTTTATGGCAATAGTGTAGTCGTATAGCGCTTTATCTGAGCGTACAGAATGGATTTCTGGATGTCTTTTTAGTAGCACATCAGCCAGTTTTCCTTGGGATAATAAGGTTTGAACTTGCTGTTGAATTTCGCTCTGGTAGCCACTTAGATAGGGAAGAGGTTGCATATCAGTTAGTCAACTAGCTTGGGGATAACGAAAGGGACGATGACATTTAGTCAGGCCTTGTAGCAATTAAATCGCATCAAGGTTTACGCCCCTAGCAGTATTATTAACTAATCTTCTTCTACCTTGAAAATAGTTAAGTTATGAGCAGCATAAGCCGCTTCGAAAGCATTCTTTTGGAAACGCTTGAGCCCAAGACCTTCAAAGTCAACTTGCGGTGGATTACGCTTTAGCTGCTCTTTAATAGTAACTGGCGAGATAAGGGTTACAGGCAGTGATAATACTTGAATAGCAGCCTCAAGTTTAAAACTGGTAACACTGCCAGCGCCTTTACCTTTTTGCTCTCGTTCGATGATGACAACTTCATCGACACGGTAATCTTCAAGAAGTTTACCAAAAGCGAAATGAAACTCACGAATGGTTTCAGTTAGCGCTGAATTAGAGATTGCGAAAGATTTCTGACGGCAGTCAGGCACATTATAGGTTTCGCCTTCATAACTTAATAAACTGATGATGGCTTCGCCACCTTTTAACTCTACGCCGCAAACTCTCATGATAAACCTTAACAATAACAATATTGCGCATATTGTAGCGCTATTTTGCTCAGTGGTCAGCGTTTAGCATTGGCATATTGAAAATATATTTTGGTTTGTAGTATGACATTTGAGCTAACTTCATTTAAATGAGTAGTAATGAAATACGTTAAGCCATCACTCGGTCTAGTTGGTTATGTATAGTGTAATGGAAGAGAGGGAAACGATGAAACGGATCTACAATCTAACGGCTATTCTATTGAGTTTTGTTTTAGTTGGTTGTACTAGCTTAGGCGGTGAGCCAACGTTTCAGGACGAAGGCATAGCGGTTAATGGTTACGATGTGGTTGCCTATTTTACCGAGGGACAACCTGTTAAAGGTCAGCTCGCATTTAGTAGCCATTATAAAGATACCCAATGGCTTTTTAGCAGTGAAGAACACAAGTTGTTGTTCGAGAAAAATCAACAACAATATCTGCCCCAATACGGTGGTTACTGCGCCTACGGCATGTCGAAAGGTTTTGTGGTGGACACTGACCCAAATGCATTTACCATACTAAATAATAAGCTTTACTTAAATTATAGCCTTGGCGTGCGCGAGACATGGTTACAAGATACCGCTTTGTATATAGAGCGTGCAGACAAAAACTGGTTGGAAAAAATTGCTAAATAAATCTTCTACTTTGATTTTGGCGCTAAAATAAAAAGCCGCTGTGATAGTGCTCTATCACAGCGGCTTAAAGCATTATGTAAGCAGCTTATTAATCTTCTGGTGTATCCTGCAGCTTAGCTTTTGGTTTTCTAAGCATAGGAGCGTCACCGACGTCGACACCAGTTGCAAAGCGTCTATCGCGATTCGCTGTAGCCTTAGCCGCAGACTTTTTCTTCGCCGTAGCTGCTTTTTTCTTTGCTGATGTCGGCTTTGATTTCTTCTTGCTCTGTGTTTTCGGTTTCAAGCCAGTAAACTTACCTTTTAAGCCTTCAAGCTCACTAAAAGCAAATTGCTTATTAAGGAAGTTTTGTACTTGAGTAAAGTTAACCCAGTCTTTAGGACCGACTAATGAAACCGCATCGCCTTTAGCGCCAGCACGTCCAGTACGTCCAATACGGTGAACATACTCTTCGGCAAATTTTGGCATATCAAAATTTATCACCAAAGACACATTGAGTAAGTCTAGGCCACGAGAAGCGACATCGGTTGTCACCAATATCTGCTGTAAACCACGGCTGAACTCATCCATGATTTGGTTACGGGCATTTTGTTTTAGCTCACCACTGAGTGACGCTGTTTTAAAGCCATCGTCAGCAAGTTTCTTCGCTAGGCGGTCGGTGTCTTGTCTAGTGGCGGTAAAAATGATGATCTGTTTTTGCTGCTCATCTTTTAAAATGCGCGATAGCAAGGCTTCTTTATGGTCAAGGTGATCACAAAGAAATATACGCTGAGTAATATCTTTGTGTTCTAAGTTACCAGCGCCAATTGCAACATGCTCTGGGGTTTTAAGCAGCTCAGCAGCGATTTCATCGACATCGCCGTGATCGAGTGTTGCCGAAAACATCAGTGTTTGGCGACGTTTATGATCCGCCGCATCGTTAATTTGTTTAAGCTGCTCAGCAAAACCTAAATCCAACATACGGTCGGCTTCATCGAAGATAAGCAGTTCAAGCCCATTGAGGTGCAGGTGATGTTGTTTCAGGTGATCGGCTAAGCGACCTGGAGTGGCGACAACAAAATGTGGGTCACGAGCCAGTGCTTTTGCTTGGTCGTTAAAGTTCTCACCACCAAGAATTTTAGTGGCTTTAAACTGTGTATTAGCGACTAATAAACGCAGTTGACTATAAACCTGGGTTGCAAGTTCACGAGTGGGTAGCAAAATAACCGCACGAGGGTCGCGCTTACTCAATGCTTTACACGAAATCATCCTTTGCATTGCAGGTAGCAAAAACGCCAAGGTCTTGCCTGAACCTGTTTTAGATGATGCCATTAGATCTTTGCCTGCAAGGGCAATGGGTATGGCTTGTTCCTGGATCTCAGTAGGGGTGTCTATGCCCATGTGTTTTAATGTTTGTAACAGACGTTGATCCAGTGAAAAATCGGTGAATTGCAAAGGTGAACTCCTTAAATAATCTGACCGCGTATTATAGCCTAGATAGATAGAGCAGGGCTATGACTAGCGATTAAGTTTATCTTAAAGAAGTTGAATTAAACGCTTAGGATAGGCTGAGTGTAGCTGAACATCACATTAGAGTGGTAAAATCAGCGTCGTTAAAAAATGCTAGCTGTTCTTAGTTGAGCTCATTTATTGGCTTTGGGGGTCAAGATTGTGGTAGAAAAAAATCACTCGGTTCGAATAGGACTGGCCTTAGGAAGTGGCGCTGCAAAGGGCTGGGCACATATTGGTGTGCTCAATGGGCTGGCTAAACTGGGGGTTTACCCAGATAAAATTGCAGGTTGTTCCATCGGTGCAGTGGTTGGCGCGGCATACGCTAATGATAATTTAGCAGAGCTAGAAAACTGGGTACGCAGCTTTAGTAGCTGGGACGTGCTGGGGTTAATGGATTTAAGTTGGCGCAAAGGTGGCTTAATCGGCGGAGAGAAAGTATTCGATGTGTTGCAAAAGCGCATGGGCGATATGCAGATTGAACAACTTAAAAAACCGTTTGCTGCCGTAGCAACTGATCTTTATTCGGGTCAAGAGATCTGGTTTACAGAAGGAGATCTACGCCATGCGGTGAGAGCATCATGCTCTATGCCGGGGATTTTGCCGCCCGTAAAAGTGGGCGAGCGTTGGCTGGTGGACGGCGCGGTAGTGAATCCTGTACCGGTTTCTGTTAGTCGAGCAATGGGCGTAGATATTGTGATTGCGGTCGATCTTCATGGTTTACGCAGAGGACGTATGCAAGTCCTGCCCGTTAATATGAAGAGTAATAAGCCAACAGTAGAAGAGGAAGCGGAAGCGGATAAACATCAGGAAAAAGGCTTTACCGATCTGTTAGCTCGAGGACGAGACTATATTAGCGGGCTCACCGACAAACTCTCTTTAGGGCACAAACTTGAAAGTAGTCAAAGCCCAAACCCAGGAATGTTAGCGGTAATGTCGCAATCTATGGACATATTAGAGCAACGGCATAAAAGAGCTCGATTAATGGGCGACCCGCCAGATATTTGTATTGTGCCGGATCTGGGCGATATCGGCACCATGGAGTTTCATCGCGCTGAAGAGGCCATTGCCGCGGGGGAGGCTGCTGTTGAGCAAGTTGCTCACCTTATTAAAGCCGCTTTAGCACCACACCAGATAGCCGAGTAAAGGCTTAAAATCAGACATTAAAAAAGGGCTTAACGCCCTTTTTTAATGTCGTTATGAAAATACGGCTTAAGCTAACTTCACAACCATCTTGCCGCGGTTTTTACCTTCGAATAATCCGATAAATGCGTCCGGTGCGTTTGATAGACCTTCATAAACCGTTTGCTCTGCAGTGACTTTACCTTCAGCTAACCATTGGCCCATCTGCTTGGCAAATTCTGGGTAATGTGCCCAATGTTCAAACACGATAAAGCCTTCAATTTTTAACTTCTTCATGATGATTTGCGCTAAGTTTGCAGGTCCCGGCGTTGGCGTCGTATCGTTATACTGGGCAATCATGCCGCATACAGCTATTCGACCATGATCCTTCATATTGTTAAGCGCTGCGGTTAAGTGTTCGCCGCCGACATTCTCGAAGTAGACGTCAATACCTTCTGGCGCAGCTTGTGCTAACGCTGCCGTAAGGTCGCCACAGGTTTTGTAGTTGATCACAGCATCTACACCGAGTGACTTGATGTGCTCTGCTTTCTCATCAGAACCAACCGACGCAACCACTCGGGCGCCCATGAGTTTGCCAATTTGTACCGCAACACTACCAACGGCCCCCGATGCTGCAGAGACAAACAGGGTTTCGCCCGATTTTAATTCAGCGATACGGTTAAGACCTGTCCAAGCAGTCATACCAGGCATACCAAGTACACCTAAGAAATGTGATTCGCTGATAGGTGTTTGAGGCAGGCGAGTAATCTCTGTGCCGTCAGTCACATAATGGCTGCGCCAGCCGTGCATACTGTTAACCTTGCTGCCAACAGGAAACTCATTATTGTTCGATTCTATCACTTCACCAATCGCACCACCTTCAAGTACAGCGCCTATTTCAAAAGGTGCAATGTAGCTCTTTCTATCAATCATGCGGCCGCGCATGTATGGGTCGACAGACATCCATAAGTTTTTAACTAAAAACTCACCGTCTTTAATGGCTGCTAATGCCACTTCAGCTTCCGCAAAATTGCTAGCGTTAGGTAGACCTTCAGGGCGAGATTTAAGTTGGATTTGCTTAGCGTTCATAGTGATCCTTTATTTTTGTTTGTGCGCAAAGTAATTGCCCGCATCATAACTAAAGATTAAAAGTGATGCAAATAGTTTGTGCGCAAAATAACTCTGCGCAAATTAAATGCAGATTGGCTAGTTTTGTTAATTCTAGTCAGGTAAAATTGGCACGATTAATCGAGGTACTAACCAGTGGTGGATAACTAAGTGTCAAATAATGATAGTCCTGCATGTTTATCAGATAATGTATGTTTTGCGCTGTACACCGCTGGCAATGCACTGATGCGCGCCTACCGCCCTTTGTTGGACCAGTATGAACTGACCTATCCACAATATTTGGTTATGCAAGCGCTATGGCTAAAAGATAGAGCGAGTATGACGCAGTTATCTCAGGCTACGCGTTTGGACATGGGCACGTTGACACCAATCGTAAAGCGATTGGAGACAAAATTGTTTCTGCAGCGGCTACCAGATGAAACCGATGAGCGTAAGAAAGTGATTGCATTAACGGACACTGGGTTGGCGTTACAAGCCGACGCGCTGTCACAAAAGCAAACACTATTAGAGAAGGTGAGTATGACTGAGCAGGAGATAGAATCTCTGCGAGTACTTTGCCTAAACTTGACTACGCAGTTGAATCAAAAGTAAGCAGTCAATTTTATCTTTTAAAAAACGGCATAGTTCCTGCTTTAATCGTTGCATGATTAAGCTAACGCCGAATTTTTGACGATGAACCCATTAAGTAGTATCAATAACTCTGTAAACAGCGGTACCGTTCTAGCTGATGCCTATGGTGCTTCTGGCAGCCAATCAAGTGTTGGCAGTGCTAATGGTGTTCAAGGTGTTAATGCTAACGCTTCAACATCAGCTTCAAATGCTGCCAGCAAGGATGATAATGGTCTTGTATTATCAGGCCGCGCAGAGCGAGCGCAAAAGATTGAAGCGATGGCGAAAGATTTCTTCCAAGATGGTAGTTTTAGCAGCGAAAAGCTACCCAGTCTTATTCAACGCTTATACCAAGATGGTATTTTGTCTGATGGTCAGTTGAATCGTTTGACTAATAGCGGCTTTGATATCCCCCAAAGTGAAGAGCAGTCTTTAGCTGACTTTATTGATGAACAGCGGGCAACGCTCACCAATAGCAAAGAAGATAGAGAGTTAGCCGGCATCTTAGATGAAGCAAAATGGGTGATGGGCACGATGGATGCGATTCAATCGCCAGTGATAGCTCAAAAGGCGAATCGAGTGGCAAGCGAGATCACTGCACTATTGGAATCTGATAGGCCACTGACTGAACAACAAGAAAACCAGTATCAAGGTATTAAGTCGTTAATGCAGCTGGCCTCTATGACAGGTGAACATCAACAGGCAACAGGTCAACTAAATAGTTATTTGGCACTGGCAAAGCAACATTAAAGCGTCTAGTTTATTAAAGTAGCGCTCATAGACTGTGGTGAGTAAAAAAACAATTCTATTACATGCTGAGCGGCCCACTATTTCACCGTTTTAACGGCGGTGAATTTGGGCTTTAATACCAGTTAAAACTAATTCCTACTGTTGTAGCAGAGGGTTAAACTAAGGCATTCTAGCCGCCTAATTTCTTATCCACAATTTATCCCAATTTTATCCTGCTACTAGCGGTCTTAATAGCCATCGTCAAGGGCATAATTTTAGATAAGCGGGATCGTCCCCAGTTATTTTTTCTTATTATCTTCGTTGTGTAAAATAATGATCTGGATCAAAGTACTAGTTGTCTTTTTATAGCTTAATGCGCCACATATTGTGATTTTGATTTAAAGTAATACTATATGTAGTGTTGCTTGTGGATGATGCTAAATAGGAGCTATACAATGCCAGTGGTTATTAAACGGGATGGTTACCGTACGCCTTTTGACGAAACAAGGATTAAAGATGCAGTGATAGCGGCTGCTAACTCGGCAGGTATTGATGATAGCGCCTATGCAGAAAAAGTGGCAAAAAATGCTGCCGATTCTGTCGCTATGTTAGATGAAATAAACATTCACGATTTGCAAGATGCCGTCGAAAACTTATTGATGGAAGGGCCTTATAAATCATTGGCGCGAGTATACATAGAATACCGCCATGATCGAGATATAAAGCGCGAAGTTAGTAGTCGACTAAATAAAGAGATCCGTGGTCTTGTTGAGCAGAGCAATGCAGCGCTGCTAAATGAAAATGCCAATAAAGATTCGAAAGTGATCCCAACTCAGCGCGATCTATTAGCGGGTATTGTGGCTAAGCACTACGCCAAATGCCATATTTTGCCAAAAGATGTCGTTGCCGCACACGAGTCAGGTGAAATTCACTATCATGACTTAGACTATGCGCCATTCTTCCCGATGTTCAACTGTATGCTGATCGATCTCAGTGGCATGTTGACCAAAGGTTTTAAGATGGGCAATGCTGAGATTGAAACGCCTAAATCAATTTCAACAGCGACAGCCGTTACTGCACAGATTATTGCCCAAGTCGCTAGCCATATTTATGGCGGCACCACTATTAATCGTATTGATGAAGTGCTAGCACCTTTTGTTGCCAAAAGTTATGACAAGCATTACCAAGTGGCATTGACTTGGGGTATTACAGATGCCAAAGCATTTGCGACCTCATTGACCGAAAAAGAGTGTCATGATGCATTTCAGTCACTCGAATATGAAGTCAACACCTTGCATACCGCCAATGGTCAAACGCCGTTTGTTACCTTTGGTTTTGGACTTGGCACATCTTGGGAATCTAGACTTATTCAACAGTCGATGATGAAAGTGCGTATTGCTGGTTTAGGTAAGAACCGCAAAACTGCAGTATTCCCTAAGCTTGTGTTTGCCATTCGTGATGGTATTAATCACAAAGACGGTGACTGTAACTACGACATCAAGCAGCTTGCATTAAAATGTGCGACTACGCGTATGTACCCGGATATCCTCAATTACGAACAAGTAGAAAAGGTAACGGGTTCATTTAAAACCCCAATGGGTTGCCGTAGCTTCCTCGGTACCTTTGAGGAAGAGGGCGAGTTAGTGCACGAAGGACGCAACAACCTTGGTGTTGTGAGCTTAAACTTGCCACGAGTTGCGCTTGAAGCTAAAGGCGATGAAGCTGAATTCTACAGGATTTTAGATAAGCGTTTAACCATTGCTCGCAAAGCGTTAGATACTCGAATAGAACGTTTAGAAGGTGTTAAAGCACGAGTCGCACCGATTCTTTACATGGAAGGCGCTTGTGGCGTTCGATTACGCGCTGATGATGATATCTCTGAGATATTTAAGAATGGCCGCGCTTCAATTTCGCTTGGTTACATTGGCTTGCATGAAACCATAAATGCACTTTATGGCACCGAAACGCATCTATATGACAATGCATTGTTGCGCGCTAAAGCAATTGAAGTGATTCAATATTTAAAAGCGGCAACTGATAAATGGAAAGCAGAGTCGGGTTACGCTTTTAGTCTTTACAGCACGCCAAGTGAAAATTTGTGTAGCCGTTTCTGTAATCTTGACGCCAAAGTATTCGGTGTAGTTGATGGGGTAACTGCTAAAGGTTACTACACCAACAGTTTCCATTTAGATGTGGAAAAGCAAGTTAACCCGTACGATAAAATTGACTTTGAACAGCCTTACCCAGAAATCGCAAACGGTGGGTTTATCTGTTACGGCGAGTTCCCCAATATGCAGAACAATGTTGAAGCATTGGAAAATGTCTGGGACTACAGCTATTCAAGAGTACCTTATTACGGCACCAATACACCGATTGATGAGTGTTACGACTGTGGTTTTACCGGTGAATTTAGCTGTACCAGCAAAGGTTTTACCTGCCCTAAATGCGGCAACCATGAACCTAGCAGAGTGTCGGTAACACGCCGAGTATGTGGCTATTTAGGTAGTCCTGATGCAAGACCATTTAATTATGGTAAGCAAGAAGAGGTTAAGCGCCGCATCAAGCACCTTTAGTATCGGGGCGCGGTAAAGCCAATAATACCAACTCCATTAAAGTGTTGCTCATTCAGCGGGAGTTTAAATCACTTTAGACAAGTAAGTGGCTTATCGCTAATAGTTATTCTATATCGAATGCCACATGCGCTGTATTAAATGATTTTAAACCCGCACGTTGTGAGCTTCTCAGGACTTTCACTGCTACGTTGCATTGTCTCAAAAGGGAATAACCATTTCTTCAATAATGCGCCTTGAATTGAAAGCCCTGAGAAAGCTCTGAACTGAGTATATCCTTAATGGAATTGGTATAAGGTGCTCTCATCGGCACCTTTTTGTTATCTAGAAAGAGATTTTTATGCATTATCATCAATACTATCAAACCGATGTGATTAATGGACCAGGCACTAGAGCGACGCTGTTTGTTTCTGGCTGTGAGCATCAATGCCGTGGTTGCTATAATCAGTCAACCTGGAATCCATGCTCAGGTCACCAGTTTGATGAGCAGATGGTACAAACCATTATTGATGATCTCAATGATAGCAGGATAAAAAGGCGCGGCCTTTCTTTGTCGGGTGGTGATCCACTGTTCCCGGGTAATATCGACGCGATACTTGGGCTGGTCACACGAGTAAAAGAGCAATGTCCAGGTAAAGATATTTGGCTGTGGACAGGCTATTTACTTGATGAGCTAACTGCTGAGCAACAAGCCATTGTTGAGTTGGTTAATGTGGTAATTGATGGCAAATTTGAACAATCACTAGCCGATCCAAGTTTAGTTTTTAGAGGTAGCAGCAACCAAGTTATCCATTATCTGAGATAAGCTAGGCATAAACCTAGGTAATATTGCACTATATGCTGTTATAATGAGGCAATAATGATAAACAGCGTCAAGATAATTTGGGGCTGTTTTTGTTTCTAGATAAGTTATTTAGATTTGAATTTAAGGTTAGTAAATGAATTTAAAGCAGGAGCTGCAAACGCTCAACGATAAGCTCGACAAATTTCGTCGAAAGTTAGCAGCAGCTGAAAAGCGTGATGATCCTGGGGTCATAATCCAATTTAAACGTGAAATTGCGACATTAACTAAGCGCATTGCCAATGTTAAAAATCAGCAGTCACGTGAGCTAGGTAAAGAAGGTGCATCGGTTAAAGACCTCAAATTTAGCCGTGTCTTGACCAAAGCCGAGCAAGCTGACATGGGTAAACTGAAAAAATCAGTTCGTGGATTGGTGGTCGTGCATCCAATGACTGCACTTGGTCGCGAAATGGGCATCAAGCAAGTCACAGGCTTTGCTCCGAAAGAATTTTAGGCTAATTGCCTATTAAGTTATTCATTTAGTGAGCCGCTTCAAGGTTATGTATAGACGCGCAGCTTATGCTGCGCTGAAATGCTTTGTAATTTGTCTAACGTATTCCTGTTCACTGTAATGTCTAACATTAGATTTGATTCTTCAGCAAGTTTGGTTTGAAATTAATATCGTTATTAGGATTTCAGCAGTCTCAAGGAATGAGAGTTGTCGTTAAGGTTTTATCATGTCGATTAAATATGTCGCGTCTTCTAAATTGCCAACACCTTGGGGTGTTTTTGAAATGCATGGCTTTGAAGATAGCGAGACAGGTAAAGAGCATGTTGCGCTTACATTAGGCGTATTTGATGCCGAAAGCCCTATTTTAGGCCGTATTCACTCTGAATGCTTAACGGGTGATGCGCTTTTTAGTTTGCGTTGTGATTGCGGTTTCCAATTACAAACAGCAATGCAAAATATAGCGGAAGCAGGGCAAGGATTTATTCTATATTTACGTCAAGAAGGGCGGGGTATTGGATTACTTAATAAAATCCGTGCTTACGAGCTGCAAGATGGCGGCGCAAATACAGTAGAGGCCAATGAACGTCTAGGCTTTGCAGCCGATATGCGTAAATATGACATGATCATCCCAATGATGGAGCAGATCGGTGTCAGTAAAGTCAGGTTAATGACCAATAACCCTAGAAAAGTAAAAGCGATGCAGAGCTTTGGGCTAGAGGTCGTTGAACGTGTTCCACTGCAGGTGGGTAAAAATCGTTATAACGAAGGCTACCTAAAGACCAAGTCTACTGAATTGGGTCATATGATGTCTGAGCATCACTTTACCGAGGAAGATAAAGACTAAACTACATTAACCGTGGCTTTTTCAAGGTTATATCGCTATATTCAGGGCTATTCAATTAGAGACCAGTTAAGTTAATTTTTAATGATGGCCCTTGTGCGTTCCCTTTCAGTTTTACTGTTGCTTTTTACACTCCCTGTTAATGCTGAAACGGATTACAGCCATTATGCTTTTGCTAACTATTTAGGCAGCGGTATTTATCGAACCTCTGGGCAAAACGCAACGGTTGTCAATATTCCAATTAGTTTCGATCTCCGGCGCACAGAAACAGAGTCTTTAGTGCTGCGCACACCATTATCACTCGGCTTTTTTAACTTTACGTGGAGCGACCTCCCTGAAGGCAATTTTCCTAGTAGTGTTGGTACAGCGACGTTTACTCCCGGGATCGAATACCGTATTCGCACCTCTGATATCCATGAGTTTCAAACCTATGCGGACTTAGGGGTTGGCACGAATACCACCAATGGCAATGATGTCATTATCTACTCTGCCGGTATGTCGAGCTTACTTGATTTTGAACTTAAAGATAGCAACCCAGTTTGGGTCAATCGTATCTTTTTTGCTGGATATAACAGCCTCGATGATGGACCCAATGAAACCTATTCAGCGATTCAATCAGGGCTTGATATTGGCACTAATTTTCATTTTCAAGTGGCTGATGTAGGTGTTGAACCACGGTTTTTTGTCGCTGGTTACTGGTATTTTGACAAGCTAAGATTTGTGACGCCCTTTGAGGAAGATGTATTAGTGACCAACAGCTTTGAGGCGGGGATCACGTTAGCTTTCTCCAAACCAGTGGGTTGGGAGCTGTTTAATATGAGCAGGTTCGGTGTGAGTTATCGAGCCGGAGACGGTGTGCAGGTTTGGCGACTTATATTTGACTTCCCGATATAGCTTTTGCTGAATGGTATAGTTTCAACGGGTATCGTGACTCAATAAAAAGGCTTAACAATACTGATTGTTAAGCCTTTTTATTATTGACTGCCATAGAGGTTAATTGCCCCAGATATTGGCATTTACTTGAGAGTTATCATCGGAGTCTTCACTAGCTCTATCAGCTGCTTTGTTCTTCGCCGCGCGTAATGTTTTATCACTGGCTTGATAGCCATCTTCTCTAGGTTTTCTAGCCGGTAAAGGTAGCTTATTCATCTTTAGGTAAAGGTATTCGACTTTCTCTCTGGCCCAAAGGGTTTTACGCAGAAATCTTAGGCTTGATTTAATACTTGGGTCATGTTTAAAGCAGCGTACGTTGATACGCTCGCCAAGCTCTTCCCAGCCATAATGCTCGACAAGGTCAGTCAGTAAGGCTTCTAGCTTAATACCGTGTAATGGGTTGTTTACTTGGGTCATGATGTATGTTCATTGCAGATGCTATTACAGTAATTATATCAGTTTTATCAGCGAAAATGTTATCAATACAGCGCAAAAAAAAGAGAGCCTTTAACTAAGGCTCTCAAAATACACATTCAACAATAGCTAGGGCTTACTGGAAGCTCAGCTCCCAAGAGTTAATTGTACCTGTATCACGTCTTGCACTGTCTACGGCTTTTAGCTGCCAATTACCCGCAGAGTCCGCACCCGTCATATCAACAGTATAGGTTTTTACTATGTCGTTAGCACTGCCTCCGGTATTGTCATGCAACACCGCTACTTGGCCACTTGGGCCATGAAGCTCTACTTGCAAATCACCAATGTAGGTATGGCTAATGTTGACCTTCACGGTAATGGTTCCAGAATCACCTGTACGGGCTGCTGCGATAGTGCTGGTTACACCCGCACTGCTATTATCTGGAATACTGTAGCTACTGTCATTGGTGTAGGTTGCTGCTCCACCAGTGTTGCCGCCACCAGTTTCTTCAGTAAAGCTAGCCACAAGGTTTACACCACTGAAATCACTATAACCTTGCACCATCACATAGTAAGTGCCTGCTTGCGCAGTTGTAATTGGGCAAGATTCAATATTGCCACCTTTCCATGGGCGACAATCATAGCTATCAGTCGTTGGTGCTGCGCCATACTGAACGTGCAGATCAGCATCACCAGTACCGCCACTCATGTTAAAGCTTAAGTCTGTTGCTCCAGCAGGTACGTCGATAGAGTAGTGCAGTTCATCATTCTTAGCGCCAGATAGGTTAGATTTAGCTACGCCATTGACTAGTACGTTATCGCCACCGCCAGTACCTGGATCGGTTGGACCTGTACAAGATTCATCGAGATAGGCTTTTGCTGCAACAGCATCGACCAAACCATAACCAGTATTGTTATCACGACCTGCAGTTTCTAGGTCTTCCGCTGTCGCGTTAAGTGCTGCACGAACTTGCGCTGCGCTACACTCTGTATGATGGCTCCATACCAGTGTAGCAACACCCGATACGTGTGGGGTCGCCATTGATGTACCGTTGTAGTATTCGTAATCTTCGTTATCAGTATTGGCAACAGTAACCGATGCACCAATTTGATTGCGAAGGGCAAGACCTGTAGCACGGTCAACAGAGACCGAAACGATTGGTGCTTCGTTATTACTATCAACTAAAAATGGATTTTGCAGGCCTGGCAGTGTGCTGTTACTGTAAACAATCACACCGCTGGCACCCGCAGAATTACACGCTTTCACTGCATCTATTTCTGGATAGCTTGCTCCCTGATTACCAACACGCTCTACAAGACAGATCTTGTTTGCCATATTGCCACAGTTGAAGGTGCTACCGTTTACAGTACATTCTGCAAGCGTTGCTGTTGCTGTACCAATATATGGCGTTGGTACATGGCTTGAACCGGACAGAACAAAGCGATTGTGCGGTACTACGCCATTATCAAAGTAAGACTGACCCCCAATAGTAATATCAGCGAGACGACCTTCACCACGGGTCACAGTGGAAAGAATTGCTTCACCTGGGCCTGAGATTTCAACTTGGTTGGTATATTGTGAAAATGCTGCATGGTCTTTATTGCTATCTACTGCAGCTACAGACATGACGGCATCATAAGAAGCTGGGTAGCTGTGGGTGCTATTACCATCGTTACCCGCGGCAGCGATAAGCAATACACCATTGCTTTCATGCGCAGCAAGGGCATTTCTCTCAGTGTTACTAGAGCTTGCACCACCTAAACTCATTGTTACTACGTTGGCGCCATTGTTCACACAAGTGTCAACGGCAGACACTAGAGATGATGAATATCCCCAACCTGATGCGTTAAACACTTTAATGACATGAATATTGGCATTTTGGTTTGGCATTACACCAACCACACCTTCATTATTGGCGATTGCTGCTATGGTTCCGGCTACGTGAGTACCGTGAGCATTACCCGCACCAGGATCGAACCAATTACCGGTACCAGAGTTATTGGTGCCGGTTACATTGTTGGCGTTAAGATCGTTATGACCTCGGTCGTAACCAGAGTCAATGATACAGATAGTACGGTTGCCGGCTTGACTGTCACTTAATGTCGTTGCACCAACATAGGTTTGACCCCAAGGTGTGGTTTCACTTAGCAGGCGACGGGGTACATCTTCTTCTACATAATCAACATCTGCACGGAATCTTAGTGCTTGGATGTTGTTGCTATCTAACTTAACGGTATAGCTATTACTGCGACCAATACGCTTCATCTCTTTGGCTGAGACGCTATTTAGCGCGCGGAAGTGAGAAAAGACTTCGTTCGCTCGTGGTTGATACTCTGCATCGTCAATTGCATTTGTTGCAGTTGAAAAGCCAGCTGCTGCATCTGCAGTTTTAAATTTAACGATATAACGCTTAGGTAGCGGGTTCTCGCTATTTAATTGCGCTGTACTGCTGTGTAAACCAGGAGTGAAAGAGGGAGCCGCACTAACACTTGCTGAAATCGAAAGTGCTAGAACGGACAGGCTTAGTGCTGTTGTTACTTTACTTGTAGTCATAACTGTCTTCCATGTTAATCAGGATATTTAGTTGTTTCTTATAGTTTTTGCAGTTACCAATTCTAAAACTGGCTGCGAATAAGAATGTATCCACAGTTGTTACAGTTGTAAAATTATTGTAAATAAATGGAAGGGCTTTCATAAAAATGCGGATAGAATTCTTTACTTGAATGCTTATTCTCTATATCTGCCTCATCATGACTTTAAAGTCACGCTTTGTAATTTTTTATGCTGCTGGTGAGGTGTTTTATTTTTATTGTATTTAGTATTCATTTTGATTTTTACACAGGTGTATATAAATA
>NZ_JBFRMK010000001.1:0-18166 GCF_041470405.1 Shewanella sp. 10N.286.45.A1 | reverse complement strand
AAGATCAACAGCCCCTAAAGTCTAATATAAAAAATAAATGTAAATTGAGGAAATGGCTATGTTGCATCGTGCATTAATGCTCGCTCTATTGTTGGTATTACCAGCGTCGGCTCAGGCTGATAACTATTCTATTGGCACCGGTGGCCAAAGTGGGATCTATTACCCTTTTGGTGGAGCCTTAGCCAAAGTTTGGTCTGACAAGGTTCCTGAAGTTAACGTAAAAGCAGAAGTAACAGCTGCATCAGTAGAGAACACGATTAAAGTGGTCCGTGGTGACATGATTGCCGGAATTGCAATGGGCAACGTGGTACTTGATGCTTATAAAGGTGAAGGCAAATTTAGAAGTGCCATGCCTGTAAATACCTTGTTTGCGCTGTATCCAAACTTGGTTCATGCCATCAGTTTGGAAAAGTCTGGTATCAACTCTTTGGCCGATCTTAAAGGTAAGCGTATCTCTTTGGGCGCGCCAGCGAGCGGCACCGCGGTAACTTCTGCTGCGTTACTGGAATCTATTGGTATTGATGTAAAAAAGGATATTAAAGCGGTTTATCTGAACTACTCAGAGACCACTAATGCGTTAGCTAATGGCCAGATAGATGCGGGTTTCATTGTTGGCGGCCAAGGAGTTGGTGCTGTCACTCAAGTAGCACTGACTCATAAAGTTAATATTATTCCTGTCTCAGCCGCTGAGAGCGAGGCTTTTATTGAGAAGAATCCAGCATATAGCAGCTACACCATACCGAGTGATGTTTATAACAACGTCGGTGCAGTGCCGACACTTAGTGTGTGGAATGTGATTGTGGTGAGCGTTAAGATGAGTGATGAGATGGCATTCAATCTTACAAAAGCAGCCTTTGAAAACATGAGCGAAGTACAAAAAGTGGTGAAAGTGGCTGAAGCTACAACCCCTGATAATGCAGGTCGTTTAGAAGGTGTGCCATTGCACCCTGGCGCGCAAAAGTACCTAGATTCGTTGGCTAAATAGTTTACTTTTCAGTAAACGACTTTTTGATGTCGACTATCTGCGACAGTTAATCAATGACTGTTAAAACCATTAATAAAGGCAGCTTTGGGTTGCCTTTATTTTATTTAGCTTATATCCCAAATGCCCGCAATCTATCACCGATTGAACATGAGTGGCGGAGCATTTGAGTGTAGATAATTTGAGGACATGCTATGAGCCCTCTTCAACAAAATAGTGATGCGGATGCGACAACTGAAGCGCCTGTTGTAATGCCACTTCCCCATGAATCCACTGTTAAGTATCTCGGTTACGTGATTCTTGCCATCGCGGTGGCGCTGTCATCATTTCAAATATGGCAGGGGATCACCTCAACCATTTCGGCTACCTACTTTCGTCCAGTGCACTTGTGCTGGGTGTTGGTATTGATCTTTTTACATTATCCGTTGATAAGTAATCGATATAACAAAGGCTACATGCTCGGCCGTGTAACCGATTTACTGTTGTGTGGACTGACCGTTTTTGCCGGATATCGGATGCTGATCTTCGACTACAACGATATTGACCACCTGTTGTATGGCTTAGGTAATATCGACCTAGCGGCTGGTTGCGCCTTGCTACTGTTATTATTGGAAGGGTGTCGCCGGACTGTAGGTTGGGTGATGGTGATGATTGCCGGGCTATTTTTAGCTTACAGTGCATTTGGTGATATGTTGCCGGGGGCGTTAGCAACTAAAGCCTACTCATTGCAGGAGCTTATTCAATTCCAGATCTTCTCTGCGAATGGGGTATTTGGCTCCGCCTTGGGGATTGCCGCGACCACAGTGTTCATTTTTGTACTATTTGGTGCTTTTCTTGAGGTCACTGGTGCAGGTAAGTTCTTTATCGATTTGGCTTTCTCTATTGCGGGGAAATATCGTGGTGGGCCTGCCAAGGCTGCGGTTTTAGCATCTGCGGGGTTAGGCTCTATTTCTGGCTCCGCTATCGCCAATACGGTGACTACTGGCTCGGTAACGATTCCGATGATGAAAAAGCTTGGCTATACGCCGGAGCAATCCGCTGGCATTGAAGCTGCTGCATCAACGGGTGGGCAGATTATGCCGCCAATTATGGGGGCGGGCGCTTTTGTTATGGCGCAATTTACTGGGGTGCCCTATAGCGATATTATGCTGGCATCAATCGCACCCGCTATTCTCTACTTTTTCTGTACCTTGTTGTATGTGCACCTGATGGCTTGCAAGTTAAACCTGCAAGCTGCTAGTCGCACAGAGGCTGTTATCGAAGTCATGAAACAAGGGGCGCATCACCTTATTCCGCTGGTGATTATTACTGTGTTATTGATGATGGCTTACTCGCCATTGCTGGTAGGTGTTGCCGGCTGCGCCGCGATATTACTTACCGCCGCTTTACGTAAACATAGCCGTATAGGCCTTAGAAAATTTATCTCGGGAATGAAAAATGGCGCGCTAATGGCGCTGCCTATTTCTGTGGCGTGTGGCGCTGCAGGCATTATCGTTGGTGTGGTTGGACAGACAGGCATTGGGCTGCAGTTTACCCAGTTTGTGATGGACTTCTCTGGCGGCTATATGCTGGTGGCCTTAGGCTTAATCAGTATTGTCGCCTTAGTATTAGGCATGGGACTACCAGTAACTGCCGCTTACATCGTACTGGCCGTGATGGCTGTGCCTATGTTGGGCGACTTTGGCTTGCCGCTACTCACTGCCCATCTCATTGTGTTCTGGTTATCGCAGACATCAAATGTAACCCCGCCGATTGCACTGGCGGCATTTGCAGGGGCTGGGGTTGCCAATGCCAATCCTATGAAATCCTCTGTTGAAGCGTTTAAGTTAGCTGGAGGCCTGTTTATGATCCCGATAATGATGGCTTATACCGACTTACTTAACCCCGGTGCTGGTGTGATGGCTTTCGCCTTTGCGATACTACAAACAGCCACGATTATCTTGGCATTAGCGATAGCGATTGAAGGTTATCTGCTACGTGCTTTATCAGGCGTAGAGCGTATTGTTGCTTTTGCCGCAGTACCACTGGTGCTGTTTAATCCGTTTGGTGTTGGCTTTGTGGGCATGTTGATTATATTAGGCTTGCTGGTCAAACAGTGGAAAACCACGGCAAAAGTAGCTGTTTAGCATGTTATCACCAGCCAAGTGTAGACTTGGCTGGTACTCAATTTAGCTGATGAAACTTGATGTTATTTGTTATCAATAGCATTTGTTTGAATCGCTTGCGCTAATGCCAGTAAACCATTGGTACGAGATGGGCTTAGCTGACCTTGTAAGCCAAGCTGAGTAAAGTAATCATCGGCATCGAATGCGTTAATTTCTGCACTGGTTTTGCCATTACAGGCAATCAATAATAGTGTGACTAAGCCTTTGACTATGCGAGCATCACTGTCTGCAAGAAAGTAATGCTTGCCATCAATCTCACTATGATACAACCAGGCATCACTTTCGCAGCCTCTAACCTGAGCGCTTTCAACACGGTATTCATCGCCAAGTTTAGTTAAGCTTTTACCTAGCAACATAATATGGCGGTAACGTTCCTGCCAGTTGTTTGCTTGTTGAAACAGCGCTAACGTTGCTTGAGCCGATTGGCTGAACTCTAATGCTAGAAAGTCTGCGCTAGAAGGTTGGATTGACTGACTCATACTCGACCTAAGATTATTGTAATGGTGATTGATTAATATCGTTGTAAAGGGGTTTCGCTAATTTTTACAACCGTGCTTTCGGTTTCAGCCGTGGCTAAACAATAGCGACTATAGCAACAGCTCTTTTACTGATTTCATCGCGGTTATAAAGTTGTCGATATCGGCTTTATTGCTATAAACCCCAATGGAGGCACGGCAACAGCCATTTAGTTGTAATATCTGCATCAGAGGCATGGCGCAGTGGTGGCCGCAGCGAACGGCGATCCCCTGTTGATCAAGTAAGATCCCCACGTCTTGATGATGCTCTCCAGCTAGATTAAAGGCGACGGCACCAAGGTTATCGCTATGGGCGCCGTATAGCTCTATATCACCTAAGTCTAGCAGTGAGTCTTGTAGGTAAATCAATAAAGCTTGCTCGGCTTCCCGCAGTTGCGCTTTAGGCAGCTTATTAAGGAAGTCGATTGCAGCACCTAAGCCGATAACTTCAGCAATTGGCGGTGTGCCAGCTTCTAGTCTGTTAGGCAGCTGATTAAATACAGTGCCGCTAAAACTGACGCTTTTTATCATCTCACCGCCAGTCATCAAGGGGGCAAGCTTATCCAGTGGTTCAAAGCGACCATAGAGCACACCGATCCCCGTCGGACCATACATCTTATGCCCTGAGAATACGTAAAAGTCACAATCTATCGCTTGAACATCAACATCCATGTGGGCGATGGCTTGTGCACCATCGACTAAGGTTATCGCGCCCACTTGCTTGGCTTTAGCTACAAGCTCGGCCACTGGATTGACTGTGCCTAACACATTGGATACATGACTTAGCGCGACAATCACTGGGCGCTCGCTTAATAGCGCATCGAAGGCGGCAATATCTAAGCGGCAATCATGAGTTAACGGGATGGGCTTAACTATTGCGCCAGTGCGCTGTGCCAGCTCTTGCCACGGTACGATATTAGCGTGATGGGCGGCGCTATCAATTAAAACCAACTGGCCCGGCTTTAGCTGCGAGGTAAGGCCATGGGCGACGATATTTATCGACTCTGTGGTGCCGTGGGTAAAAATGATCTCTTCGCGGCGTTCAGCACAAATCAACTGGCGAAGCTTGTCGCGCACAGCTTCATATTGAGTGGTTGCTCGGGCTGATAGTTGATGCGCTGCGCGGTGCACGTTGGCATTATCGAACTGATAGTAGTGATTCATGGCATCAATCACTTGTTGCGGCTTCTGGCTGGTGGCTGCGGTGTCTAAATAGCACAGCGGGTAGCCGTCATTAGATTGAGCAAGCGCAGGGAACTGTGACCGTAACGTTGAGAGATCCATTAATTTAACCTGTGGATTAGAATGCGCGCAGATCTTGTAAGATCTGCGCCTTTAATGCAAGCCTATTTATATCGGTTATTAACTAAGGGCAAGGCAGGCGATATAGTTGTGCCAGTTCATTTAGACGTAGGCTCAGCTCCGGCGAGATGCTGCAATGAATGCTATCGATATTCTCTTTTAGCTGTTCAAGGTTGGTGGCGCCGATAATATTTGAACCAACAAACTTCTGCTGATTAACAAAGGCGAGTGCCATCTGTGCAGGGCTAATATTGAACTCCTTAGCTAGCTCTACATAAGCATTGGTCGCCTCAAGCGCCATTTCAGATCCGGTATAGCGTGCAAAGCGTTTAAACAACGTCATTCTGGCACCTTCAGGCCATTGGTCATTGAGGTACTTACCCGAAAGAGCCCCAAATGCGAGAGGAGAGTAGGCTAATAGTGGCACCTCCTCACGATGGCTTATCTCTGCCATACCGACTTCAAAGCTGCGGTTGAGCAAGTTATAGGGGTTTTGCACTGAGACAATCTTCGGTAAACCATGTTTTTCAGCCAGCTGTAGGTACTTCATAAAGCCCCAAGGGGTTTCATTGGAGATGCCGATATAACGGATCTTACCTGCAGTAACCAAATCAGCTAATGCTTCAAGAGTTTCAATAATCGGCGTTTGCTGTTCGTTGTCATCTTGTTGGGCATAGCTTAACTCGCCAAAGAAGTTGGTATTACGATCGGGCCAGTGGATCTGATAAAGATCGATGGTGTCGAGCTGCAAACGTGCTAGTGATGAATCGACAGCTTGATGAATATTACGCCAGTCTAATGCCATATTGGGGCGAATATAATCGCTCTTGCCACCAGGGCCTGAAACTTTGCTGGCGATAATGAGGTTGTCGCGATTACCGCGCTGCTTAAGGTAATTGCCTAGAATCGTTTCGGTAGCGCCTTGGGTTTCGGCTTTTGGCGGTACAGGGTACATCTCTGCTGTATCGATGAAGTTAACGCCTTGAGCAATCGCATAGTCAAGCTGCTCAAACGCTTCGGCTTGGGTATTTTGTTCACCCCATGTCATGGTGCCTAAACATATCTCACTGACGTCTAAACTTGAGTGTGGCAGACGTTTATATTCCATAGTGCAACTCACTTAATTTAAGAAACTACCTAATATTGAGGCTAACAAGTTTTTAGTATAAAAACGACAAGGATTACAGCTTAATCTGTGTTTCTAAGTTAACTTTAGTAGCATAGTAATCTCGCAGGCGTCATGGCCGGTGTTACCTAATGGCGCATCCAAATGCTTGAAAGACAGCGACTCATAGAGCTTTATTGCTTCAGTTAAGTTGGCTGTAGTTTCTAGATAACAAGCGTCATAACCTTGCTCTGTGGCAAAATCGATAGCTTGTAGTGCTAACCGTCTAGCAAAGCCTTTACCCCGCAGAGCCTGAGAAAAATACATCTTTTGCAGTTCACAAACGCCAGCTTGATGATTCAATGGTGCGATGCCGCCCCCGCCAAGGAGTTGACCGTCAAGCTCAATCACCCAGTAACAAGCATTGCTCTGTTGGTAGACTTCGCTGAGATTATCGAGAGTCGGATCTGATACTCCGTAGCCTTTATCCGCTGTGAGTCCATACTCCGCCGAAACGTCACGAATTATCTGCGCCATTGCCGCATTATCGTCCGGGGCTATCTCTCTGATGGTATAGCCAATTTGTGCCTTAGACTGCATAACGGCTTTATTGTACTGACTCAATGATTGCTCTATTTGTGCTATCTGAGTGGTGGGCAGTTGCGCCATAATTTCATTGAACTGCTGATTTTGTTGGTTATCCAGCTTAATCAGTTGTTTCTTGCCGCTGGGGGTTAATTGCGCCACTAGACTGCGGTTATCTTTGGGGTTGGCTGTGGTTTTAGCAAACCCCTTCTCGACTAAATGACTCACTGCACGGCTGGCATTAGATTTATCAATATTGAGAACTTCAGCTAACTGTTTAATAGAGTAACTACTCTGGCCTAGCTCTATTAGCGTGTGAGCTTGCACGGGGGACAAGGGTTGATTACCACAGGCTGCATCGAGCAACCCTAGCTGGCGAATAAGTTGTCTTGATAAGCGGCGTAATTGTGAAGCTTGGCAGAGAGGCTGAGGCATAGGGAGATTATTTAGACTCATTTAGTTGCGACTAACATCTAATTTACGAAGCCTATCAGATAAAATCAAGTGGATCTTAATCAACGGAACTTAAGTATTAAGTTAACTACAAAATTTTGCTTGGTCAATCGCTACCTTAAATTGACCAAGCCTTGTGATTTTATAAGCTATAAAGTTCAGGGTTCAACATAGGTGCCATTGCGAGAATAATCGCTTGGGTATAAATACTTTGCCGAGTTGCATGGCCTTGGGTTAATAAAGCTATTGCACCGCCTTGCTGCTTAATGTTGACGGTATTAAACATGCTATCCATGACATTACCTAGCTCTTCACCTTGGGTTAATGCTTGGTATACCTGCATAGGTAGTGGCAGCAATGCACTGCGGCCGACACTAACTTGCTGATTATGGGCAATGGCAATATACGCGAATGTAGCAGGACCATGGTCAAATAGATCAACACCACCTTCCATCGCAAGATAGTAGTCAGCTTGGTAGTTTTCCATGCTGTACTTCACTCGATTAACAGCACCTGCTTGAGTTTCTGCCTCTGTCATGGGTTGATCGGCCACAAGTGATGGCGCATGTACGCCTTCGCACTCAATGGTGGCTTCAGGAAATAGGGTTGTTAGTGCTTCTTTTGCTGCGCCAACTTTTACTGGATTTTTAGAGCCAACGATAATTCGAATAACTTGGGTCATAGGGGTTTCTTTTCTATTTAGAGATTACTGAAATTATTTCACATTAAGCCAGTGATTAGCGACTCATTACGCCATTTTTACTGTGGTTATTTTTACTATAAATAGCTGTATTTGTTATTGCTGATAGCAGGGTAATAATTAGGCTAAAAATATTTTTCTATATTAATCATTAGATTGACTAATGCCTAGGGTCTACAGGGCTAAAAAAGGCGAGATCTAGATCAAGTTTACATAGCTGAGTGCAGGGTGATGTCCCGTAATTGGAGTTTGCGTGAGCTATGTCCGTCGCCCATTTTTGTCTTAGGCGGGCTTTATATCAGTATTTAATTAATTAGGTGAAATTCGTGTTAAATCGAGGTTCGATTCGGTTATCAGGCTGCAATCAAAATGAAAATTCATTACATGAAATAAGCGATGTAGCTCCCAATATGCGTATATTATGAAATTCAATTACAAAATGTGTGTCCAGATCAATTTATCCCCGCTGCATTAGGATTACCTTAACCGCGAAATTTACTCCTTAGATACAAATCTACAGGTGTTAACAAACACCTTAAAGGTAAAGCTAATGCAAAAAGATGCGATACGTGCGCAAGAAGTGACCTTAGATGATGTAGCGACGACTAAGTCGCTACCTTGGACACGACAAGATACGACTTGGATGTTGAGTTTGTTTGGTACCGCAGTAGGTGCTGGCATACTATTCTTACCGATTAATGCTGGTATGGGTGGCTTTTGGCCTCTTGTACTGATGGCAGCGATTATTGGCCCAATGACTTACCTTGCTCACCGTGGCTTATCTCGTTTTGTTTGTTCATCAAGCAAGCCTGGTAGCGATATTACTCATGTTGTTGAAGAGCACTTTGGTGTTGGCGCTGGCAAAGCGATTACCATGCTGTACTTCTTCGCTATCTATCCAATTGTTTTGATCTACGGCGTAGGTATTACCAACACCGTTGATAGCTTTATTGTTAACCAGCTAAACATCTTTGTGGAAATTCCACGTTTAGCGGCTGATGGTGCGCCTATGCTGACTGAAGCTGGTGTACAGATCATGGATAAAGTGTCCGGTGTGCCACGCTGGTTGCTATCTGGTGGTCTTATCATCGCTATGATGTCTGTCATGGTTGCAGGTGAGAAGTTCATGCTTAAAGTAACTCAGCTGCTGGTATACCCACTGGTTGCTATCTTGGCATTTATGTCTTTCTACCTTATTCCTGATTGGAAAATGGACGCACTGAACGTTGTACCTAGCACTGGTGCTTTCCTGGGCACTGTTTGGTTGACTATTCCAGTACTTATCTTTGCATTTAACCATTCTCCAGCAATTTCCCAGTTCTCTGTGGCACTTAAGCGTGAGCATGGTCAAAATGCAGCGCGTAAAGCGGACTCTATTTTGCGAAACACCACTATGATGCTAGTGGGCTTTGTGATGTTGTTTGTGTTCTCTTGTGTATTGTCACTTTCTCCAGCACAGCTTGCTGAAGCCAAGGCGAATAACTTACCAATCCTTTCTTACTTAGCGAATGTGCATGACAGTGGCTTTGTCAGTTACTTCGGTCCAATCATCGCTTTTGTTGCCATTATCTCTTCTTTCTTCGGTCACTACATGGGCGCAACTGAAGGCATGAAAGGCATTATTAACAAGCAACTTCGTACCAGTAATAAAGAAGTCTCAGACAAAAAATTAAACAAGTTTATCTTAGGCTTTATGTTCTTCACCATCTGGGCTGTAGCGGTAATCAACCCAAGTATTTTGGGAATGATTGAAGCCTTAGGTGGCCCAATCATTGCGGCAATCCTGTACCTTATGCCTATGTACGCGATTCATAAAGTACCTGCTTTAGCGCCATATCGTGGCCGCGTGAGCAACATCTTTGTGGTTATTGCCGGTCTGCTTTCTATGACTGCAATTCTGTTTGGACTTCTGTCTTAACTGAGCGTTACTCTCGGGTGTTTATCGCTATCTCTAATCGCTTTAAACCCCGATGATTAAAATACAATGTTTGACCCAGGGCTGAAAAATCTTTCAGCCCTTCCTCTGTTTTCGAGGTAATTCTATGTTTAGCGCATTTGATATTTTTAAGATAGGAGTGGGCCCGTCGAGCTCTCACACTGTCGGGCCGATGAAGGCCGCCAAAGAGTTTATCGACGACCTACATCAAGCAAACCAGTTTGAAAAAGTCACTCGCTTAAGCGTTGAGATTTTTGGTTCATTGTCATTAACTGGCAAAGGGCACCACACCGATATCGCCATTATTATGGGCTTAGGTGGTAACACACCTGAAAGCGTCGACATCGAAGCTATTCCGCATTTTATTAGCGAAGTAGAGCAAACTGAAAAGTTAGCGATGGGCAAAGAGCAGCGGCTGGTCGACTTTGGACGAGATGCGGTTATTTTCCACAATTACGCATTACCTATGCATGAAAACGGCATGATGTTACACGCTTACGCAGGTGACGAGAAAATCATGAGCAACACCTACTATTCGATAGGTGGTGGTTTTATTGTCGAAGAAGCGCAGTTTGGTAAAGCAGTTGAAAATCCAGTGACTGTGCCTTATCCGTTTAATTATGCGGACGAGTTACTGGCAACGAGTAATGAAACCGGCATGAGCATTAGCACCATTATGTTCAAAAATGAGCTGGCATTTAATAGTGAAGCTGATATTTACCAAGGTTTTGCAGATGTATGGCACACCATGCATGCTGCCATTGAAAAAGGTTGTCAGACCGAAGGCGTATTGTCTGGGCCGTTGCGAGTACCACGTCGTGCCCCTGCGCTTTACCGTCAGCTATTAACGGGCGAGCGCTTATCACAAGATCCGATGGAAATCGTTGATTGGATCAACGTGTTTGCTATGGCTGTTAGCGAAGAAAATGCTGCCGGTGGTCGAGTGGTAACTTCACCAACGAATGGTGCCGCAGGCATTATTCCAGCTGTATTGGCATACTACGACAAGTTTATTAAACCTGTTGGGCCACAAGAATATACTCGCTTCTTTTTAGCTGCTGCAGCAATCGGCTCCCTCTATAAGCGTAACGCCTCTATATCTGGTGCGGAAGTGGGTTGTCAGGGCGAAGTGGGGGTTGCTTGTTCTATGGCTGCAGCTGGTCTTGCTGAGGTTATGGGTGGCAATGCTGCGCAAGTTTGTATGGCAGCTGAGATAGGTATGGAGCATAACTTAGGCCTGACGTGCGATCCGGTTGCTGGCCAAGTGCAAGTGCCGTGTATTGAGCGTAATGCGATAGCGGCCGTTAAAGCGATTAACTCGTCGCGCATGGCTATGCGTCGTAACTGCCAGCCTAAAGTGAGCTTAGATAAAGTGATTGCGACCATGTATGAGACAGGCAAAGATATGCATGTTAAGTACCGCGAGACGAGTCAAGGTGGCTTAGCGATTAAAGTGACCAGTATTTGCGGCTAAAGCTGTATTTGTTGCTAAAAAAGGCCATCATTTGATGGCCTTTTTTATGGATGTCGATCCTGAATCAACTACTTCTCTTCGTACATTAAATAGTAACTTTGATCCATGCCGAGTGCGCTATATGTTTGCTGCGCTTTGGTATTCTCTTGCTCAACATAGAGTCTGAAGCTGGCTGCACCACCATTTTGCGCGGCGATATCTTTAACCTCTTGATAGAGTTTTTTGTAGATCCCTTGACGACGATTTTCAGGGCGAATATAGACGCTCTGGATCCAATAGTAATCTTTGGCGCGCCAGTCACTCCACTCAAAAGTCACCATTAATGACCCCGCGATCTCACCATTAACTTCAGCAACTAAGTAAAAACCTTTTTCTGGCGAGTTAAGTAGCGTATTTACGCCTTGGTGTAGCACATCGCTATCGAGTGAGAGACCCTCGGTTTCCAATGCCATTGCTTGGTTGAAGTCTATGAGTGCTTGTAGATCAGTTAACAGGGCTTTGCGAATGAGCATGTTTATTCCTCTTTTTTGGCTAACTTTACCATGCGTGTTCGTTAAAGCGCCGAATTATTTTAACCAATATGGGTTATTTGCATTCGACTAAAGTCTAACTCTGCTACACTTTTTTTATAGCTTAACAAAGGTGATAACAGTATGGGGAATACACCTAAAACAGATGAATGCAAAGATAATTCTGATGATAAACAGTTGGTTGGCGAGCTAAGTACTATAAATCATCGCCGCCATTTCGCGGTTACCATTCTCACCTTTGGTATTTGGGGGCTGGTTTGGTGGTGGCTTATCTTGCGTTCTGAAGGTAAGCAAAAACAGATCTTTAGTGGTTTTGATGATGCTTATTGGAGCTACTTAATTGAACGAGAGCAGCCCCCGGCAGCACTTCATAAGATGAGTTTCACTAAAAATGAAGAAAATACAAAATTTGATGCCTAATATTATGAATTATTCATTGTAGTGGTGGTTTTTATAGTGAGTAGTTTGTTGAAGGGATCTGCGTGATACAGATCATCTCTCCTGTTTAGTGCCTATGCTAAACTGCCGCGTTATTTTTTAAGCAAGTATCTGCTTGTGTCCTCTTTACCCAACTGTAGCAAGGTTTAAATATGTCAAAACAACAAACTTCACTTTTTAGAAAAGTGTGGTCAAGCTGGATGTCTGTGCCACTGTGGCTTCAGATCATGATTGGTATGCTACTCGGGATCTTAACTGGTATCGGTTTTGGGGAACAAGCAACGGTACTAAAGCCGATCGGTACCCTGTTTGTAAATACTATTAAGATGTTGATTGTGCCGTTGGTTTTTTGCTCGCTAATCGTGGGCGTTACCTCTATGCAAGATACTGCCAAGATGGGACGTATCGGCTTTAAATCTTTTGCCTTCTATTTGGGGACGACCTCTATAGCCATTACTGTCGGGCTTGCAGTCGGTCACTTTTTACAGCCAGGTAAAGGGCTGGACATGGTTGCCGAGCCCTCAGAACAAGTTGTAAAAGCGGCGCCATCAGTGATGGAAACCTTGATTAATATCGTGCCAACCAACCCTATCGCAGCATTAGCCAGTGGCCAAATCTTGCAAGTGATTGTGTTTGCAGTGGCTCTTGGTGTTGCTTTGGTACTGATTGGCGACCATGGCAAGCCTGCAATCAAAGTCTTCGAAAGCCTTGCTGAAGCCATGTATAAGCTGACAGACATGGTGATGAAACTCGCACCATACGGCGTATTTGGCCTAATGGCATGGGTAGCTGGTGAATATGGTATTGGTATGCTGATGCCACTCATTAAAGTGATTGTGGCAGTATATATTGGTTGCTTCCTGCATATTGTTGGCTTCTATAGCATAGTGCTGACGGTCTTTGCCAAACTAAACCCAATACAGTTCTTTAAAGGGATCAGCAACGCCATTGCAGTGGCCTTTACTACCTCAAGCTCAGCAGGTACGTTACCTGCAAGTATGAAGTGCGCCAATGAGTATTTAGGGGTTAATAAAAAGATCTCTAGCTTTGTGTTACCACTTGGAACGACCATCAATATGGATGGTACTGCGTTATACCAAGGTGTGACGGCATTGTTTGTAGCACAGGCTTTTGGTATCGACTTAAGCTGGGTTGATTACATCACCATTATCTTAACAGCCACGCTTGCCTCAATTGGCACCGCGGGTGTGCCAGGCGCAGGTCTGGTGATGCTCACCTTAGTGTTAACTACCGTCGGCTTGCCGCTAGAAGGTGTAGCGCTGATTGCTGGTATCGACCGAGTGCTTGATATGGCACGAACGGTGGTGAATGTTTCTGGCGATTTGGTCGCGACAACAGTGATAGCCAAATCTGAAGACGAACTTAATGTTGAGCATTACAATGCGGGTGCTGAAGAAAGCGCTGAAATAGCTGAAAAGCTAAAATCATAACTGCTGTTGTTTGATTGCAAAAAAACCGCCAAATTTGGCGGTTTTTTTATGTGTCATCTGTTTCTGCTTACTACACAGTTTAACAATACTGGTTACTGCTTGCTGAGTACCATCAAGGTCTTGCTATCAGCATCTTGTAGTAGCAACTTTCCTTTGCTCATTATTGCTTGGCTAACTTCAGGCATAGCTTGCATAACGCGTTGCTCTTGTGCCATTAACGCATCTACACAGGCTTTCATGGTGTTACCTGCAGGCTGTAGCTGTATAGATTGACCTGATAAAACGTAACTACCAAAGAAGTTATTGCAGCTATTATTACCGGTTAACTTACCTTCTGCTTCGAAAGTGAGCTGAGCTGGGCTATAGTCGATAACGGGTTGGCCGTTTGCGACTTCGATATGCCATGTACCTTCAATGGCTAAATCCTCGATTTGGGCTTGCGGCGTTGATTGGCATGCGGATAAACCCAGTAGCAAACTTGCTACGAAAAAGGATTGTTTTATCATGTTACGGATCCAAAGTGATTAATATCATTATATTGTGAGTATTTTAGCTCAAAATCAACTGAAAGAAGGCGTTTGTTAGTGCAAAAAAATGTAATTAATTACCTCAAGATGTTGCATTGGGTAGGCTTAAGCATGTTGTTATGCGGTGTTGGCTTATATTTCTTTACGGAGCTAACACAACAGGTTACAGGAATGATGATTGTCGCCAGTTTGGCTGGATTAGGCATGGTCATGATGTCGCCTTTTCCCATTGCACTATTTCTGCAATGGGCTCAGGCTCAAAACCAAGATCAATAGGCTTTAGTCACCAAAGATTGACGACATAGTTCAAGGTCACTTTCTGCGGCTTGCTGCATAGGTACCAAAGATTGCTGTGCATCAGGGGTAAAAAAGCTCTTGCCGACTATGATACTCAACTTGCCCGCTTCTTTAGCTATCTGTTTGCGTAGGCGGCCAATCAAGGTGTCTAAGTTTGATTCACTATCGACAAACGCTAAGATCATAAATCTATCTTCATCAACACGGGCTGACATATCTGCTTCACGTAAGCTCTCGGCTATGATCCGAGCAAGCAATCGAGCCTTTTGCGAGGTAGATAGCGGCGCAGTGCGCATGAGTGGATTGTCGACCAGCTCAATTAATATTATCCCCGCATGGGAACCAAATCGTCTACTTAAGCTTAGTTGCCTTGGCGCCATTAGACCAAAGCCATAATGGTTGAGCATTTGAGTTGTTTCGTCTTGAAAAGATAACCTTTGCACTTGTTGCATTAAGTAAACTTGCTTCAGCTCACCCTGCAATAATGAACGCACAGACTCTATCACTGTTAGCGATGCAGACGTTGCTTGAGTTGTGTTTGGATCGCAAATGAGGATACAGCCGAAGACTCGACCATCGGGCCAAGATAACTGTATGCTGAGCACTTGTTCAAATTCAGTAAAGGTATCTCCAAGTTCATCGATATTTAGTTCACTTGAGCCAAAGCTACTGCTTGAATTTACCGCAGTCAAAAGTGGAGAGTTACTCAACACCGTGCCAGCTTTTAGAGAGTTGTCATGATACGTTTTACCACAAACAATCTGAGCATCTTGTGCTGAGAACTGCATAACAAGGCAGGTTTTAGCACGGTAAAGGTCGTTGAGTAGATCAACCTGTTGTTGCCACCTTGGCAAGCTAACTGCAGGTTGTTCCTGATCTCGCAGCCAAACATTATGATCGATATTTTGAGCTAACATGGGTAAAACTCACTTGTGATTAATTATGCTGATAAATCTGAATTAAAATACTTTTACTAGGTCGACTATACTGTTTTTTTGAAGTTGTTGAAATGTAAACAAGTAAAGATTTGATGTTAAGCATGCTTAAATCATGCTCATCGGATCACTCTAAATGACCTTTGTATATTTGCTGCGATTAATAGCCATATTTTCGTTGGTGAAGTTGCTATAATGGCGCTATTAATTAGGGTTTTTACTCCAGAAAATAATGATGAATAGCATTAAAATTCGTTTAGCGACTATGCAAGACGTTGCCGCTTTAACAGCCTTAGAACAAAGCCAACAACAAGATGAATTAGCGATTGAACAGCGAAATAATAGTTTAGCTGGTCAGTCTTTTAATCAGAGTGACTTAACCAGCTTAGTTAAGCAGCATTGGGTTGTCATCGCTGAACTTGATAGTGATATTATTGGTTACGTTATCGCTGGGCGTTGGAGCTTCTTTAAACAGTGGCGAATATATCGTAACTTGCTTAATCGTCTGCCAAGGATTGACTACGAAAAAGCCAGGCTTACTGAGAAAAACTGCTGTCAATATGGGCCTATTTGGATTGCTAGTGAGCATCGTGGCCAAGGTATATTTGAAGCATTGGTGCATTTTGTCAAAAAATCGGTCGCCAAGGAGTTACCTTATATGGTGACTTTTATTGCTGAAGATAATGCCGCCTCGTTTGCTGCACATACTCGTAAGGGCGGCATGCAAGTTGTCGATTTTATTAGCTTTGACGATCGTGATTATTATTTACTGGTATTACCCACTAGTGACTCTTTTTTCTAAGGACTGTTATGTTGTCTGAATCTGTAGCATCTATTTTCTCCCCCTATCTGCAATTGAACTTGTCAGCTTTCGATAACCTTAAACTCGTAGTGGCGGTTTTAACTGATAGAGCTGAAGAGTGCCATGCCTTAGAAGCTGAGATGACCGTTGAAGATAAAACTCAAACGGCATACTTGGTGCGCTGGCATAAGCATTTTATCTATTGTGGTCGTACGAACTCTTATGGCAATAAGATTGATGAAGTGGCTGACTTGGACTCGATTAACCCTGAGTCGATAGCTGTGCTGCAACCAGCAGTATTGTCGATGCAACAAGTTGAGTTTATGTGCATGGAGAATGCACATTTTGACCATTGTTAGGCTTGTTTGCTGTTGCATACGTTTTAGCTTATTAAAGGTACCAAACAGCGCTTGAGCTTTAAGTTAGACTGGGTCTAACAATTAACGTCGTTGAATTCCATCCTACAGCTGGGCAAAAGGGGGGCTGCAACCCCTCTTGGCTAATTTCTTACACAAGAAGTCCCGTGCCGCACCGACGACGTTACATACATTAAGTACAGGTCTCATGCTGATGGATAAATAGCTAACGCTTCCGATGGGGAACTGCTGTTTTCTGTTAGTTTTGAAGCTTAAAGTTTACGCTGACCCACTTGTTTGATCTGTTTAAATCATCGCTATTCAGTATCTAAGTTCTAGACAGTTTAAGCTGGCCTTCATTTATTTACGTTACAGTCGCCAGTTCGCTCTGTTTCAACAATGTTTGATGAAGAGTGGCACTTGATGCCGAACAAGGTATTTTTACGCCGCTATACCTTAGTGAGTATCGATACTGGCATCATAAAAGTTGCTGTAATGGTTTTTATCTTTAAATTTTTCGAAGCTTGCATACTTCGCCTGGAAAACAACATATGAGTAGTACATCGACACATAAACCTCGGCCATTGGTTGACCTGTTAGTGAGCATAGCTATACCCGCTTTTATTCTTATGAAGCTAAGTGGTGAAGATCAGCTAGGGGCCAGTGGTGGGTTAATATTGGCGTTAAGCTTTCCACTGGGGTGGGGCATATTTGAGCTGATAAAATATAAGAAGTTTAATTTTATTGCTTTGCTTGGATTAGCTAATGTGCTGTTGACCGGTGGTATTGGTTTACTGGAGCTTGACCTTAAGTGGTTGGCAATCAAAGAAGCCGCCATTCCAGCCGCTATCGGCATTGCGGTACTTATTTCGACCTTTACCTCTAAGCCATTAATTAAAGCCATCATATTTAATCCTGCAGTGATGGATGCTGACAAGATCATCAAGCGACTGCAGCAGAATAATTGCGTGGCCGCATTTGAGCAGCGACTCATGAAGGCCACCTACTTGGTTGCAGGCTCATTCGCCTTCTCCGCCGTTATGAATTATGTACTGGCTAAATGGATCGTCACCAGCCCAACAGGTACCTCAGAGTTTAATGAACAGTTGGGACAATTGACCTTATACAGTTATCCGATGATAGCCTTGCCATCTATGTTGATGATGATGGGCACCTTTTATTACTTATGGCGCACAATTCGTGATTTAACCGGGCTTAAGTTGGAAGAGGTTTTGGCCAACCAGTAATGGTTGTTGTGGGATTGGTTCCCACACCCTAGGCTCAATCAAGCTCCGCTTGATTGAGTCCTTCTAGGTCGTAAGGCCTCAAATAAAACGAAAGCTATCGTCCAATAGCACCAGTTAACCCCATTAACACCAACTCCTTCTCAGAACCCTGATACTTCAAAAATAACTGTGCAATATCATTGGGCGCGTCCTCAATGACAGTAAATCCATGTTGCGCATAAAACCCTTCTAAATTCACTAAGGCAAAAATGTAAGTTTTACCATCACAGAGAACGGGCGAAAGCTGGCGCATCAAGCAATGCCCAACAGCTTGGCCGCGAAAATCAGGATGCACTAACATGCCAGTCAAAATAGCTAACTGACCAA